>DATFLG010000203.1:0-16682 GCA_035267985.1 Gammaproteobacteria bacterium
GGGGCTCGCCGGCGGGATTGGCGGCGTGGGGATAGGTGGCGAAGTAATGATCGAAGGAGACGTTCTCCTGAAAGATCACCACCACGTGTTTGATGGGAGTGGCCGTTGCATGGGCATCGGCCAGGGCCGGCTGGGCAGCGCCCAGAAGGGCCCCGCACAGGGCCAGCGCGGCGGCAGGCCGTGTCGGGCTGAATCGGAGATCGCTGGACATGATGTCCTCCGCTTGAAGAATTGACGGGATCGCGCGGGCGGGCGTGCGCCTGCGACGTCCGGCACTCTAGCGGGGCAATGTGACGGGCATGTTGCGGAAAACCGGTTCCTGGAACTTCGTTGCCGTTTATGTGGATTTTCGGTCCGGATCTCACCAAATAACAACAAATGCAATACACCACGGAAGCCCGTCACGGGCGTCGGGCCGGGGCCTGTTGTAATCGTTCCAGGCTGGGCTAGGCTCAAGCAGGGCGCTGCGGAGCAGCGCCGATATCACGACGACGGGTCGGGCGGCCGACCCTGCAGTGCGAAGCAAAGGAGTACCCATGGCACAGGTGTTATCCGACCGGCAACTTGCCGAATTCCGAACCCGTCTGCGCGACCGCCACCGGGCGCTGCGAGACGAGATCCGCGCGGCCCTGCTGGGCGCCGACGAGAGCCAGTACGCCGACCTCGCCGGGCAGGTGCACGATCTGGAAGAGGAGTCCGTGGCGGATCTGCTGGAGGATCTCCAGCTCGCCGACATCGACCGGCATGTGGAGGAGATCAGAAGCGTGGAGGCGGCGCTGCAGCGCATCGCAGAGGGAACGTTCGGCCTGTGCGTGGACTGCGGTGGTGAGATCGGGATCGACCGGCTGAAGGCCTATCCGACGGCCGCCCGCTGCCTGGAGGACCAGGCGGCCCATGAGCATGGCTACGCCGGCGCCGGCCGGCCCAAGCTGTGACGGATTCCGCCGCGCAAACCCGGGGAGCCTCTGCACAGGCCGCTGAAGCGGCGCGCCCGGCGCTGCAAAGGGGCTCGGAATGGCCCCTGACCCCCTGTCAACCGCGCTTTATCGCCCCTTCGCCCCTTGTGATCCTCCGCTCTTGATCGACCGGGGCGGAGGTGCCCCGGAGGCGGGTCCCGACGCCGCCTACTGACCGGCGCCTGCCGGCTGGTCCGCCGGAGGAGGGCCGGCGTTCCCGGCCTCCGGATCCTCATCGCCCGGCGGCGGTGGGGGTGGCGGGTTGCCGTCGTAGATTCTGTTCCAGCGGTACTGGCGGTAGGCTTCCCGGGTGTACAGGTACGGATCCAGCGCCGCGGTCTGCAGCACGTTGGAAGCCCCCAGCAGGCGGGCCCGGGTGTTCACCGTGCGCAGCACCACCGCCCCGTTCCGCAGGGCCATGTCGCTGGTCCGGTAGACAGGGTCCATGACCCAGGCCGGCGGCAGGCCGGCGGCGTCGCGTACCGTGCTCGGCCCCAGCAAAGGCAGAACCAGATACCAGCCCTCGCCGATGCCCCATGCGCCGAAGGTCTGGCCGAAATCCTCGTCATGCTGCTCGAGCCCCATGGGCGTGGCCACGTCGATCAGTCCGGCAAGGCCCACGGTGCTGTTCCAGATGAACCGGCTTGTATCCATGCCGCCCTGGGCAACTTTACCCTGGAGCAGGTCGTTGACGACGACCACCGGCGCCTTGAGATTGTCGAAGAAATTTCCGACGCCGGTGCGGACCGGCTGGGGCACCGCCTTCTTATAGCCCTGGGCGACGGGCTTGATCAGCGCCCGGTCAACGGTGTCGTTGAACTTGTAGACGGCCCGGTTGACGGGTTCCAGGGGGTCGTTGGCGGGTTCATAGGGAGGACGCACGGCGCAGCCGGCCAGAGCGATCGCACCGGCCAGCGCACACAGACGCAGGCCGTTTCCGGTTTTTCTACTGCTCCCCCAAGCCATGTCCCCTGCTCCCCTCTGAGGGCGGTCGCCTCCCACACTATCCGCCCGCCGATCCGTTGTTCGCCCTCTGTAACGGCGGTCCGGACCGCCTCTTGAGGGTCCATCCGTTCCGGTCGGGCACCCGGGGGCTTGCAGAACTCGGCGGGCGCCTGCCGACCGGCGGCTGCGACCGAACAACGAAGTGGCTCACGCCGCGTTTCGGCAGCGGATCATCTTCCAGTAGCCGAACATATTGGTATTGCTGACCTCCAGCACCTCCAGACCGGTGGCCCGGAGAAAGTTGTCGAGCTCCATGTTCGTTCTGAAACCGGCCAGCTTGGACAGCGGCGAAAGCAGCCCTTCCAGGCTGCCCATGACAGGGCCGTTGGAGCGGAAATGGTTGACGATGAAGATGTCGCCCCCCGGCTTGCAGACCCGGCGCATCTCCTCCACCAGCTTCAGAGGATTGGCGGCCACCGAGACTACGTACATGGCCACGACCTTGTCGAAGCTCGCGTCGGCAAACTGCATGTCCTCGGCGTCCATCTCCAGCAGCCCCTCCACCTGAGAGAGGTGCTCGGAAGCCACCCGGCCGCGGGCCTTGTCGAGCATCTCCTTGCACAGGTCGATGCCCACCACCCGGGCCCATTGGGGGTAAAGCGACAGGGACAGACCCGTGCCCACACCCACCTCCAGGACGCGTTCGCCGGGACGCGCGTCCAGGGCCTGCACGATGGTTTCGCGCGCCGGATGGAAGATGGCTCCAAATACCGCGTCGTAAACGGGTGCGTAACGCTTGTAAGCGCTCTTGATCGATGCCGGGTTCACCACTGACCTCCCAGTCCGCTGATTTGCTCGCTGACGCTGGGCGCCGGGCGCTGGGCGCCTGGCGCTGGGCGCCGGCCACATTGTTACATAATTAGCGCAAAATTGGGCGGGCCGGCGCCATTGGCCGGGGCTATCGCCCGGCTGCCCGCCCGCTCACGCTGGTCTATAATTTTTGCAGACCCTGGCTGCGGGAGTGCATGCCATGCCCAACGTCGCAGAACGAGGAAGCCGGGCACTGGAAGCAACCGCCGATCTGACGGACCTGCTGCGTCTGGCCCATGAAGCCCTCCACCGCCTGCGCGACGAGGTCCACGGTGACGTGGTGGAGCAGGCGGACGGACTTTCCCGGCGGATCCGCACTCTGCGGCAGGAGGCGGACCGGCTCCAGGACCGGATCGAGCACCTGGTTCGCAGTGAAACCGCCACACCGATCCGGCGCTGATCGCGCCGCCCCCCGACGCCATGGAGTGCAAGCATACCAACCTCGCCGATTTCCCGCGACAGTCGCAATAAGTTACTAGAACCTATCTCAAAATCCCGCTCGGCCGGACGGCGAACCGCTCCCGGGCGAAGGC
Source organism: Gammaproteobacteria bacterium (assembly GCA_035267985.1). Lineage (GTDB taxonomy): Bacteria > Pseudomonadota > Gammaproteobacteria > DATFLG01 > DATFLG01 > DATFLG01. Next base: position 3,305 of record DATFLG010000203.1, read on the forward strand.
CACCCGCTGCTCCACCGTGTGCAACTCGGGGACCACCGCCTGCACCTGGCGCAGCCTGTTCAGGAGCCCGGCCCGGTTGGCGATCTGGATGTTCAGGCCCGGGCGCGCATTGATCTCCAGCATCATCGGCCCGCGGGTGCGGTCCAGCACCAGATCCACTCCCTGGTATCCCAGTCCGGTCATCTCGAAGCAACCGGCGGCCGTTTCCAGCATCCGGGGCCAGTGGGGGATGGCCACGCCGGTGACCGGATTGCCGGTGTCCGGGTGCTCGGCCACGACCTCCGTGCGCCACACGGCCGTCAGCGTACGCCCGGTTGCCATATCCACTCCAGTGCCGATGGCGCCCTGGTGGAGATTCGCCCGGCCGTCGGAAAGCCGGCAGGGCAGCCGCACCATCGCCATCACCGGCACGCCCAGAAACACAATGATCCGCACGTCGGGCACGCCCTGGTAACTGATGGCCTCGAACACCGGATCGAACTCCACCCGGTACTCGATCAGAGCCTTGTCCGGGAAGCCCCCCAGGCTGTACATGCCGCTCAGGATGTTGGAGACATGATGGTTCAGGTCCGACTGATCCATCAGCGCACCGCTCACTCTGCGGTACATGTCCCGGAACCGGCCGGCAACGACCAGAATGCCGTCTCCGCCGCTGCCGCGGGCGGGCTTGACGACGAATTCGTTGCGTCCTGCCAGCATGCGGGGCAGCCGGCGCACGTCGTGCTCGATTTCCACGGCCCCGTAGAGCTCGGGGACCGCAATGCCCCGGGCCTGCGCCAGGGCCTTGGTGACGAGCTTGTCGTCCACCAGGGCGATGCAGTCGCGCCGATTGTACATCAGGGTGAAATCGGCGTTACGCCGGTTGATCCCGAGCACGCCCGCCTCGGCGAGCCTGCGCCAGGCCCCTCTCATCGGCTTTCGTCACGGGCAAGCGCCCGGAACCGGCGCAGCTCCAGGAGCCGGTAACCGGTGTAGCGACCCAGCAGCAGCACCGCCGCCAGCAAAAGAAGGAGCAGTTCGGGAAACACGAACACCAGGTGCTGCAGCCAGGCCTGGTTGATCACCAGGTAGGCAAGCGCCGCCACCGCCAGGCTGCCGCTCCCTTCCTGCAGGGCCTCGAATGCGCCGCGCTCCTCCCACACAATGGACATGCGCTCGATGGTCATGGTCAGGATCACCATGGGGAACAGCGCCACCGACAGGCCCTGGGGCAGCCCGAGCCGGTGGCTGAGCACGCTCAGCGCGGCCATCAGCAGAACGACCACGATCAGCACCGCCGCCAGGCGCGGGACCAGCAGCAGCTTGAGCCGCTCCAGGTAGAAGCGCACGGTCAGCCCCAGGGCGACGATGGCGCTGAACAGGACAATGCCCCAAAGCAGTTCAGTCTGGCGAAACGCCAGGGCGATCAGCACCGGCATGAAGGTCCCGAATGTCTTGAATCCGACGACGTTGCGCATCAGGACGAGAATGAAGGCCCCGACGGGCACCAGCAGGAGCACGTGGTAGACGGCCTGGGTTTCGATGGGCAGCGTGAACAGGGAGAACCCGAACAGCTTGGGCATGAGCCGCAGACCCTGCTCGGTGGCCCCGCCCAGCGCCGTCTCCCGGCCCCGGGCCACCGCCACGCTGGTTTCGACGCGGTTGGCCCCGCTGACCTGCACGAACGGCCGGTCACCGTACCACCAGGGAAGAAAATCCCGTGGTGTCTGCTCCACGCCGGTCTGGCTGCTCACGTAGTGCCAGCGCCCCTTGTGAAGAAACTGCAGCCAGTCCACCAGAGGCGCGCTCCGTTCCAGATCGGTCAGTCGCACGCCGTGGGCCACCCGGGCGGGCACGCCCGCGAAGGTGAGTAGCCGGGCGGCCAGCATCAGATCCTTTCCGGGCTGAGGGTTGCGGCCCAGCAGCACCCGCACCCGCTGGTCCGCGGGGACCGCGGTGACCTGCTGCACCAGGGCCGACACGAAGGTGTCCGGGTCCGCCGAACGGGCACGGGCGTCGTCGATCAGCGAGCGGGCCGCCGCCGCCTCGATACCGGCGAACTCGGGCTTCTGGGGCATCGGCCCGGCAGGCTGGGAATGGACGGCATTGCCGGGCGCCGGGCGCACCGTCGCGCGATAATACAGGGCCTGTCGCCCCTGCGCCCCACGTATGGCCCAGGTTACCTGGCGGTTGCCGCCGGGACTGGCAGTGTTGATCCCGTAACCGCGGGACACGAAACTCTCGTCAATGACCGCATAGCGATCACTGCCAGGCAGGATATGGAGCCGGGCTTTGACCGGCCGTCCCCGGGCCAGAAAGGAAACCCGCGCCTCCACGTCCCAGGTTTCGCTCTGGGCGTGGGGCAGTAAAGGGAAGCCCAGGACGAAGACCTTGACCGCAAACACCGCCAGGGACGTCGCCACCAGGGCCAGAACGACCCATCTGAGATGTGTTTTACCGGCGACCGGCTCCATCCGGGCACGCGGGCTTGGTCAGGAAGGTCCGGGAGGGGTTCACGATGAAATCCTGCTGCAGAAAGCGCCGCCCGATGAGCATCTGGTAGTTGAAGCCGCTGCGGTCCACCAGGTTGACGTCGGTCTGCTTGTATACCCCGGCCATACAGAGGCCCAGCCTGATCACGGGACGCTTCTGTTCGCGCCCGTAATGGCGTTTGATGATGACCTCACGTACCACGGGCCGCTCCAGGGAGGTGGACCGGCCCTGGGTGTTGGTCACGGTGAACCTCACCCAGGGCTTTCCTTCACGCTGGAAGGTCTGGATGCAGTCGCAGTTGAGGGAGGAGGTCTTGGCGCCGGTATCGACCTTGGCCCGTACGGAAAGCGCACCGGGATAGATCCGGACCTGCTCCACCCAGCCCACGACAGTCTGATCGGCGGCCAGAGCGGCCCCCGCCAGCAGCATGACCGCCGCAACCACCGTCCCTTGGATCAGATGCCCCACCGAAACCTCCTGTCCGGGTCATGGAAACAGGTTCCTTTCCCGACGATATACCGAAGGCATGGGGCAAACACAAGTCCCGCGGCGGGACGGGCGTCAGCGAAGACGCCGCGGGTGGCGGGCGGCCCGCGGCGCGGGCAGCAACGCCCGCCGCGCCGGGGCCGCTGGGGGCGAGAGGGGCGGCGCCCGGTTCAGAAGTGGTGCACGAATCCCAGGGAAACGGCGTCGATATTGTAGTCGCTGGTGTGCTGGTAGCGCATGGCTTCCAGATCGATGGCGGTGGTGCGGTTGCCGTAGAGCTCGATGCCGGCGCCATAGGAAAAGGCCGTTTTGCTGGTGTCCAGGGCGATGGCGGAGGAGCCGCTGCTGCCCTTGGCATAGGTAACCCCGGCCAAGCCGTAGAGAGTCACGGACTGAAAGCGCAGATTGCCCCGCGCCAGCAGGCTGACAAAGTAATCCACCTGGACGTCCCGGGGGGTGCCGGAGACATTCACGGACTTGCTGCCGGTGGTTCCGGCCTGGCCTTCTACCGAAAAGTAACGATTGAAGTCCCGTCCCACCTTGGCCATGCCCCCCACCATGCGGGCGCTCTGGCTCAGAGGATCGTCCTTGTACCACATGCTCATGGCACTCAGGCCGAAATAGTTCTGTCCCACGTGGGCCTGCACGCCACGGGCATTGGCGCTGGAAACGATCAGGAGCAGGGCGCACGCCAGGACGATCCGGTTCATCGTTCGCATTGTTGTCCTCCGGCCAGTGGTTGATCCGCCATTCATCGGTCTGGAGCACCCTAGCACAGTCGTCCCGGCCGTTATAGCCGGACCGGATCAGAACGTGAAGTCCGTCTCAAACCCCCGGGAAAGCCGCGCACACCCGGGCACCGCCGAGCTCGCCGGTTTCAATACGCAACGTACCGCCGTAGGCGGTGACGATGTCCGCGACGACCGCCAGTCCGATGCCGTGGCCGCTGACCCCGGCATCGGCCCTCCCTCCCCGGTCGAGCACCCGGTCCCGCTGGCCAGCCGGGATCCCGGGACCGTCGTCCTCCACGGCCAGCAGCAGGGACTGTCCCTCGCGATGCGCGCTGACACGCACCCGATGTCGGCACCACTTGAATGCATTGTCCGCAAGATTTCCGGCCAGCTCCATGAGATCGTCTTCGTCACCGTGAAACAGGATATCGTCCGCAACCCGCAGCTCCGCCTGCACGTCCCGGTCCCGATAAACCTTGTGCAGGCTGTTGACCACCCGCTCTATCACCGACGCCACGTTCACCGGCGCCATGAGCGCAGTACGCCCGGAGGTGGCGGCCCGCTGGAGCTGGTAGTCGACAATGGTGTTCATGCGGTCGGCCTGTTCGCGCACCACCGACTCCAGCTGCTCCCGGCGCCGCGGGTCCAGGGCGCCGCGAAGTACCGCCAGCGGTGTCTTGAGGCTGTGGGCCAGATCCGCCAGCGCATCGCGATAGCGCGCCAGCTGCCGACGCTCGCTCTCCAGCAGCGCATTGAGGTGGCCCGTGAGCCCTTTGAGCTCGCGGGGATAGGCGCCCTCCAGACGGCTCTGGGCACCGGCCTCCACGGCCTGAAGCTCCCGTTCCACCGCCCGCAGGGGCGCCAGGCTCCAACGCAGGATGGAACCCTGTACCAGCAGCAACAGCCCGGCGGCGGCCCCGAGCCAGATCACCAGACTGCGCCGGAAACGGTCGACCTGAGCCTGATAGGCCGCAACATCCTCGGCGACGGTGAACGTATAGCGTTGTCCGCCGTCGGCGCCGGTGTCCCAGGCCACACCGAAGCTGAGCATGAACAGTCCCCCGCCCTGGGGGGCCGGCAGCCGCGCGAAGGCCCAGCGCCCGGGAACAAGCGGTCCGGCGGCGGGAATCTGCTTGCCCAGCTCCGAGGCCGAGCGCCAGAGCACCGCGCCCCCCGCGCCCTCCACCTGGGCGTACAGACCCGAGCCGGGCCGCTGCAGGCGCTCATCGGACAAACTGGCCGGCATGTGCAGCATGCCGCGGCTGTCCACGTCGGCCGCCGCCAGCAGGGCATAGACATGGGCCTGCAGGCGCTGGCGCACCGAGGTCTTGGCACTGTCGTGGAAAGAGCGGTCCAGGGCGAATCCGCCAACCCCGAGGAAGACGGTCAGCACCAGGCTGGCGGCGAGAACCAGTCGGGCCTGGAGCGAGCGCATCAGCTTGGGGTGCGGGCCAGCGCGAAGCGGTAACCCTGTCCCCGGCGGGTTTCGATGGGGTTGAGGGCATGGTCGGGATCGAGCTTTCGTCGCAGACGCCCGATCAGCACTTCGATCACGTTGCTGTCCCGGTCGAAATCCTGATCATAGATATGCTCGGTGAGCTCGACCTTGGACACCACTTCCCCGGCATGCAGCATCAGGTACTCGAGAATGCGATACTCGTAGGAGGTCAGCTCCACCGGCACACCGGCCAGGGTCACCGTGCGGGTGGCGGTATCCAGGGACAGCGGGTCGCAGTGCAGCACCGACTGGCTCCAGCCGCCGGCCCGGCGCAGCAGCGCACGCAGGCGCGCCAGCAGCTCTTCGATTTCGAAGGGCTTGACCAGATAATCGTCGGCGCCGGCTTCCAGACCCTGCACCTTGTCCTGCCAGCGACCGCGGGCGGTGAGGATGAGGATGGGAAAGGCCTTGCCGGCGGCGCGCAGGGCGGCAATCACCTCCATCCCGGAGCGCCCCGGCAGGCCCAGATCCACCACACCCACGTCCACGGGAAACTCCAGGCCCAGGTACAGGCCCTCGTCGCCGTCCGCCGCGCTGTCCACGGCATAGCCGTCGGCCCGCAGACGGCTCACCAGTTGCTCGCGCAACGGCGCCTCGTCCTCGATTACCAGTACCCGCATGGCGCCTCCCCCATTGCCCGGCCGGTCACCGCCAGCGCCCGGTCCGGGCATCCATCACCAGGACCCGCACCCGGCCGCCGGGGGTGAGCACCTTGATCCGATAGACCGGCCGCCCGTTTTCCTGGCGGGTCTGGGCCGAGAGCACCCGCCCGCCGGTGCGCGCTTCGGCCTGGGCCACCGCCCGTCCGAGGGACACCGCGGGCCGCTGCCCGCGCCGATCGTGGTCCCGGGCCCGCCCGGAGCGGTCCTGGACCTGCTGGAGCCAGGGCGGGCCGGCCTGGGCCGGTATCGGGGCGGTCACCGCCAGGGCCAGAGCCATCAGCACGGCAAGGACAGCAGATGTCAGGCGCATGGCCGGTCTCCCATGGGCACGGTCGGGGCGCGATCGATGGTACCGGGCGGGTGCCATGGTGCCAAGCGCGCCCCGGCGCCGGGGATCAGGGCGAGGGAACCACCGTGACCCGCACCCGAAGCCGGCGACCGGGATCGTGGTTCATGCGGGTGACGAACCGGCGCCCGTGGTAGCGGTAGGTCACCCGATAGCCTTCCACCCGCTGCTCCTGGTGGTAGTCATTCACCGTGCGGCAATGGGTTTCCGTGGCCGTGGTGTAGTCCGGCCCCCCTTCCCCGCGGCGGCTCACATCCCGGGCGATGGAGCCCCCCAGCACCGCCCCGGCGATGGTGGCCGCGTCCCGGCCCCGGCCGTTGCCGATGTTGCTGCCCACCACGCCGCCGATGATGCCGCCCAGGATCATGGGGGTCGCCGAACGGTAACCATCCCGGTCCACGGGCACCTGCACCTGTCGATCCCAGCACTCGCGCCGGGGAGTGGACACGCGCACCTGGCGGACGATGGGATCGACGTCCAGCACCTTGGCGTAGTCGCCGTAGGCGGCGTCGTGGCCGTAGGGGCCGTGGCCGGCAAAGGCCGGCGTGGTCAGCAGACCCGTCGCCAGCACCCACACAGACAGACTCTTGCTGTTCATCGCCGTTCTCCTGTCGGTTGCGATGATCACAGCCTATCGGCCGCTGCCTGAACGGATACTGAACCGCTGCCGGGCGGCACCGGCGCCGACCCGGGGATCGGCTGCCTGCCTGGTTCAGCCGCCGTTCAGGCACCGCGGCGTAGCCTTGGAACCGTGTAAAGAGACACTGCACACAGGCTGCAAGGAGACGGTTATGAACACCATCCGCTTTGCCACCGCCGCGGCGCTGGCCGCCCTCATGGGCGCCGGGGCGCTGTCCCCGATGAACGCCATGGCCCGTGACCGGGACGGACACCGCGGCCGCGTGACCATCCATCACGACTACGGTCGCCACGCACGCGGCCCGGCTCCCTACGTGGTGCACCGCGAGCACTACCGCCACTGGGGGCACCGCGACCGGGACGACCGCCACTGGGGACACCATGGGCGCTGGCATCACCGCCCCTACTACGGGCATCATCGGGTTTACCGGTACTACGGGTTCACACCCTACCCCGGACGCTACGACGGCGATCGCTGGGACTTCGTGATCCGCTATCACGGGACCCTCGACTGAGCCCCAGGGGCCGGACGGCCACGGCCGGCCGGCACTGGCGGCGACCGGCGCTTGCATGGGGCTGCGTTGCCAGGAAGAATGAGCGCGATCCGCCCCGGGGGCCCTGTCGCAGTCAGCGCAGGGCGGCGGCGCAGCGAAGGATGACCACTCGTGCAACCGATGATGGGCCGTTCATGAAGCCCCGCCATGAAGACCAGGCGCCCGGGACCGGCGGCCGGGGGGCTCCCGGGCCCGCCCGACAGACGCCCGCCCGACAGACGGATACGGCCCATCCGCGGCTGGCGGTATTCTCCACCCTGTTTCCCAACGCCGCCGAGCCCAATGCCGGGCTGTTCATCCGTGAGCGCATGTTCCGGGTCGGCCGGACCCTGCCCCTGGTGGTGGTGGCGCCCGTACCCTGGTTTCCGTTCCAGGGCCTGATCCGGCGCTTTCGGCCCCACTTCCGGCCCCCGGTGCCCCGGATCGAACACCAGAACGGGTTCGCCATCCACCACCCGCGGTTCCTGTCCGTGCCGGGGCTGTTCAAGTCCCTGGATGGGCTGCTTCTGGCGCTGGGCACGTGGCCGTTGATGAAACGGCTCAAGCGCGAGTTCGGCTTTGACATCATCGATGCCCATTTCGCCTATCCAGACGGCTACGGCGCCGGCCTGCTGGCCCGGTGGCTGGGGGTGCCTCTCACCATCACCCTGCGCGGCACCGAGGCACGCCTGGTCCGCGAACCCTGGGCGCGCCGGCGCATAACGGCCGCCCTGGGGCGGGCCACCCGGATATTCGCCGTCTCGGGCTCGCTCCTGGAGCTGGCCGCCGGCCTGGGGATCGCGCGGAGCAAGCTGCGGGTCATGGCCAATGGCGTGGATACCGCCAAGTTCACGCCCGAACCCCGGGCCCGGGCGCGCAGCAGCCTGTCGCTGCCCGGGGAAGCACCGGTGCTGGTGTCCGTGGGCGCCCTGGTGGAACGAAAGGGCTTTCATCGGGTCATTGACTGCCTGCCCGCCCTGCGCCGGCGCTTTCCCGGCCTTCAGTACCTGATGGTGGGTGGTGCCTCCCCTGAAGGAGACATGACCGGGGTCCTTCGCGAGCAGGTACAGCGGCTGGGACTGGAGGACACCGTGCGTTTTGTCGGCCCCCTCGCGCCTGAGCGGCTGCGGATACCGCTCTCGGCGGCCGATGTGTTCGTGCTCGCCACCCGCAACGAGGGTTGGGCGAATGTGTTTCTGGAAGCGATGGCATGCGGGCTGCCCGTCGTCACCACCGACGTGGGCGGCAACCGGGAAGTGGTGGCCCGGGACGAGCTGGGCACGGTGGTGGAGTTCGGTGACCATCAGGCCCTGTGCGACGCCCTGGCCCGGGCACTGAGCCGCCAGTGGGACCGTCAGGCCATCCAGGCCTACGCCCGGGCGAACTCCTGGGAAACCCGCATCGATGCGCTGACCCGCGAGCTCGTGGCGGTGCACACCACCTGACCGGCGTCGCCCGCCGCGCCGGGCCCGGAGCGGCGCCTGGCCGCTTGCTTTCAACTGCCTGCTAGAGCTTCATCTGGAACCGCAGGGTGGCCGTGCCGGCCCCGAATCCGCCGTTTCGGGGGGCATCCACGCCGTAGCCGAAGCCCAGGCTCACGGTGGAGGCCGGGGTGATCTTCACGATCACGTCCGTGCCCAGGCCCACAAGATCGCGACGCGGCTCCTGGAAACCGTCCAGGTAGTCCACCCGGGCGTAGTCGAAATCGAGTTGCAGCCGCACCCGCTCACTTTGCGGCAGGGGCGCGAACCGGTAGAACGCGTTGACCAGGCGGTAGCGCCGGGCGAAGATCTCGCCGGCGTCGTACCCGTGCAGGACCAGCGGGTCACGCTTCTTCAACCGCTGCAGCCCGCCCAGCCGGAACACCGACAACGGATCCGTGGGCCCGGCCGCACCCATGCCAAAAAACAGGCTCACCGTCTGTCGCGATCCCAGAGGCAGGATACCGCCGATCCGGAACCAGCTGCGCCGGGTCAGGTGGCGGGTCCGGTCCGGCTGGGCCGGCACACCGTAGACGCCGGCATGGGCGCGCCAGCGCACCTCATGCCACATGGAGAATTCCACCGCCTCTTGCGGCACCAGCACCGGTGGCACACCCCCGATGCGCACACCGGTACGGAACCTGTACTCCGGGGTGTCCGCCGGCACGCGAAAGCCGGGCGCCATGTTCCCGCGGCCCTGGTAGGCCAGATAGCCGGGCGCCAGGGTGAAGGCGATATCGACCGGCAGGCGTCCGGCGATCCTGGCGGGCCGCAGGTAGTAGGAAAACCGGGCGCCGACGCTGTGGCCCCAGAACGAGCGGCTGCGCCGGTAGGTTCCGCCGCGGTAGTCGTAGAAGTTGTCGGAAAAGAACCCCCCCTGGCCACCCAGTCCCACGGCCTGCCCGTTGCCGGGCCAGTCGGCCCATATCCATTCCCCGCGCACATAGGTGGGCGCCACCGCCAGCCGCGCGTAGTTGTTCCGGCCGTGGAAATGGGGCCGGTTCCATAAGAGATAGCCGTAGCCGGTCACCGGTCCGCCGCCGGACAGGGGCGATCCGACGGCAGCCTCGAGATAGGTCCGCCGCACCGGATCAATCTGGGCGCTCACCCGCCCCGGGACGAGGGAGAGGGACAGTACGAGTCCCTGGAGAACGAGAAAGCCGATCGCCCGGGGCATGAAGTTCGTATCCATTATGCGCATCATCTCCCATCGTCACTGGTCCCGACCCCGGCCACGCCCCACGGCAGGGACGGTAATGCCCACGGCCCCCGACCGGCGTTCACCACCCTCCTTTCACAGTGGGCTTCAACGCCGCCCGGGCTTATCCGCCCCCGGACCGAGGGTATCGGCCACGTAGGCGCCCCGCTCGCCCATGGGCCGGTCCGGACCGACTGTCGTATCGACCCCGGTCTGATGCTCGACCTCGGCATCCACTTCGGCGGCCAGAAGGATCACGTAGGCACTGACATAGAACCAGACCAGAAAAATCACCAGAGCGCCCAGAGATCCGTAGGTCTTGTTGAAGCTGGCGAAGTGAGACACATAGAACGAGAACAGCCAGGAGGCCACCAGCCACAACCCGGTGGCCAGCACCGCCCCCCAGCTTATCCAGCGCCATTTGGCCCGGGCGCGGCTTGGCCCGTAACGGAAGGCCAGCGCCAGGAACACCATCATGGCGACCGCCAGTACAGGCCACCGGAGCCCGCCGACGACCCAGGCTACGCCGCCGGCGGTTCCGATACGGGGTATTGCTGCCAGCACCGCCGGGGCCGCCACGATCAGCAGCAGGGCGAGCACCGCCAGCAGCAGCGCCGCGACGGTCAGCGCCAGTGCCACGCCGTAGAGCCTGACCAGGCTGCGCCGCTCGGACTCGTCATAGACGATGTTCAGGGCCGTCATCAGGGCTGCCGTCCCCCACATGGCACTGACCAGGGCCACCAGCGCCCCGACCACCACACCGATGCCCAGTGCCGGGCCCGGTGCACCCGCGAGCTTCTCCATCTGCCCGCCCACGATGGTGATCATCGTGCCGGGCAGTATGGCACTCAGGGTCGTCAGCTGCCGGGCCACCTGGTGGGGGTCGGAAGCCAGGCCGTAGACCGACAACAGCAGCGCGAGCGCGGGAAACACGGCCAGCAGCCAGTAGTAGGCGACCCCCGCCGCCACCAGGAACAGGTTGTCTCTCGACATCTCCCTCAGCACGCGCAGCGCAACGTCCCGCCAGCCGGGCGCGGGAATCTGTGCCGGGCCGTTCGCGCCCCTGCCGTGGCGGCCCCCGTTCGTGCGCGTCATGGAAGGCACCCCCTTTCCCTGCTCATACCGGGCACGGCCCCGCAAGCGCCGCCACCGCAACGGCCGGTAACGGGCCACACGAGAACCTCTCTCAGCATAGCCGGTGAGCCGGACCGCAGGCGGTCCAGAGCGTGCTTCGAAATCCCGCGCCGCTGTTGCGGCAGTGCGGGATTTCGAGACAGGTTCTAGGAATATCACCCGGGGTTCGGCTAACCTTAGGCCCACGTTCCGCCGTTCGGCGGGACCCCTGAGCGTCGTCTTCCAATCCGCGGGCCGGACAGGAAAGCCTTTGTGCCGTCTTCCAAGTCAGGTTCCAGACTGCTGGATCGTGCCGGGCACGCCTACGTACGCGCCCTGGGACGGCTCGTCGAGTCGTCCCGGCGGCACGCCTGGTGGGTGCTGACGGGCGCCCTGGCCCTGACGGTCGCGTCAGGGTATTTCGCGGTTACCCATCTGGCGATCAATACCGATACCTCCCAGGTTCTGTTCCATAACCTGCCCTTCACAAAGATCGACCGTCAGCTGGAGCAGGCTTTCCCCCGGCTGCGGGACCGCATCCTGGTGATCGTGGACGGCGACACCGCCGGACTGGCGGCCAGCGCCGCCCGCCGGCTCGCGCAACGTCTGCGCACCGACACCCAATCCCTGGGCGCCGTCTATGAGCCCGGAGGCGGGGAATTCTTCCGCCGCAACGGCCTGCTGTACCTCACACCTCAGCAGCTGCGCCAGTTGACGGATCGTCTTGTGCAGGCCGAACCGATGGTGGCGACACTGGCGCGGGACCCGAGCCTGCGCGGCCTGTTCGGCCTGCTGGACCGGGCGCTGGCGCCCGGCAGCGGCCACCGCGCGGCCACTCCCGCCCTCGAGCCCCTGCTGAGCCAGCTGAATCGCACCGTGCGGGCCTACAACGCCGGCAGGTTCTATCAGTTGCCGTGGGCCCAGCTGATGGGCGCCGCCAACGGCCTTCAGGGCACGCGTCGGCTGATCATGGTGACCCCCAAGCAGGGGCCGGATTCCCGCGCCGCGGGCGCGGCCGCCATCAACGCCGTGCGCGGCGCCATCGCCGACCTGCACCTGAACCAGGCGGGCGGAACGCGGGTCGCCCTGACCGGCTCCGTGGTGCTGAGCCAGGAGCAGCTCAAGAGCGTGACCACCGGCGCCAGCCTTTCCCTTGCCCTGTCCCTGGTGCTGGTGGTGGTTTTCCTGGCCATCGGCCTGCGCAGCCTGCGCATGATTCTCGCCACCCTGTCGGTGCTGCTCATGGGGCTGATATGGACCACCGCATTCGCGGTGGGTGCGGTCGGGCCTTTCAATCTCATTTCGATATCCTTCGCGGTGCTGTTCGTCGGGCTGGGCGTGGATTTCGGCATACAGTTCTGCACCCGGTACTACGAGGAGCTGCGTCCCGCGAATCAACCCAGGGCAGCGCTGACCCGCACGGTGGTGGGCATGGGGCCGCCCCTGTCCCTGGCTGCGGTGGCTGCGGCCTGCAGCTTCTACTCGGTGGTGCCCACGGACTACGCGGGCATCGTGGATCTGGGGATCATTGCCGGCACCAGCATGTTCATCGCCCTGTTCGCCAATCTCACCGTACTGCCGGCACTGCTGGTGATATTGCGGGTACGGCGCAAGGGCGGCGCCCTGCGCGAGCCGTTCCAATTCGGATTTCTGCCGGTGCGGCGTCATGCGCGGGGCATCGTGATCGGGGCCGCCGCGATCGGCATCATTGCCGTACCCCTCATCTTCCAGGCGCGCTTCGACTTCAATCTGACCAAACTGCAAAATCCCAAGGCGCCCGCAGTCGTCGCTTTCCGGGAGCTCGAACGCGGCCCCTACTCGCCGCTGCCCGTCGAAGCGCTGGCACCGGACCTGGATCGCGCCGAGCAGCTGGCGGACCGGGCCCGCAAGCTCGAGCCGGTCTCCCGCGCCGTCACCCTGCAAAGCTACGTGCCCGCTGATCAGGACCGCAAGCTGGCGATACTGCAGGAGACCGGTCTGCTGGTACCCCCCAGTGCCCTGCAGCCGGCCAGCACCGAGCCCGCTCCCGGACCGGGCGAGCTGGAGGCGGCGCTGGCAGGCTTCACCGCCACCGCGGCACGGGCCGCCCGGGCGCCGCCGGCGCCCGGCCTTGCTCCCGTGCTGACAGCACTGGCCGGCGCCCTCAGGGAATTTCACGACGCGCACGGCCGGGACCCGGCTGCCGTGCAGGCATTGCAGCAGCGGGTTATCGGCACGCT
>DATFLG010000204.1:0-8312 GCA_035267985.1 Gammaproteobacteria bacterium
TTGCCCGCCTGCTCCGGGACCAGCTGCGCTGGGCCGACCTGGTGGCGGTGACGCAGGCGGGCGACTTCGTCGCCGCCCTGCCGGAAACCGACGCCGGGGATGCGGCGGCCCTGGCGGCCAAGCTGGCGGCACGGGTGCAGGAGCTGGCGGTGGAGGGCGCCCCCATCCGGGTGCGCTACGGCGTCAGCTCCTGGCGGCGGGGCGACCACGCACCGACCCTGCTGGCCCGGGCGGCCCAGGCGGCCCGGGTGGCCCAGGTGGCGGACACGACGCCGGCCGCGCTCTGAGGGCCCGGCCGGGGCCGCCGGCCCCGGCCCGGTCGTTCCCCGGGGTGCAGTTTCCCTCCCACCTGCCGACAGTTGGGACAAATGTCCGTGCAACCCGTCACACAACCGGTCGCCCTCGACGGCGTCGAGGTCAACGCGATCAAACGCCGTTTTGTCGCCCTGAACCGGGAGCGACTGCGGCGCGTGCACCTGGCCCTCGGGGACCGCCAGCGCACCTTCCTGGAGCTGCTGCCCCTGCTGTTCCACATCAACCACCCGATGCTGCCGGGCTATCTGTCGGGCCAGGCGCCTGCGGGGATCTCCGATTACTCGCCGGCCAAACGCACCATCGAGGCCGCCAGGCGCCTGGCCAAGAGCTTCACCTACCGCCGGCGGGCGCTGCGCAGCCTGGACATCCAGGCCCTCTACCTGATGGGCAGCAGCGGGTCCATTGCCTACTCCAAGAGCAGCGATTTCGACATCTGGGTCTGTCATCGTCCGGAGCTGGGCGCCGAGCAGCTCGAGGTGCTGGCCCGCAAGGCCGAAAGCATCCAGAGCTGGGCGACCTCCCTGGGCCTGGAGGTGCACTTCTTTCTGCTCAGCGACGAATCCTTCCGCCGGGGCAACCACGAGAATCTGTCCGAGGAGAGCAGCGGGAGCGCTCAACACCGGCTGCTGCTGGAAGAGTTCTACCGCACCGGCCTGCTGGTGGCGGGACGCTACCCGGCCTGGTGGCTGGTGCCGCCCGAGTGGGAGGACGCCTACGAGGAATGCGTCCATACCCTCAAGCACAAACGGTTCATCAACCCCCACGAGGCCCTGGACTTCGGCGGGGTCGGGGCGCTGCCCGCCGAGGAGTTCTTCGGCGCCGCCCTGTGGCAGCTGTACAAGGCGGTGGACTCCCCCTACAAGTCGGTCCTCAAAATCATGCTCATGGAGGCCTATGCCAGCGAATATCCCAGACTCGACATCCTGAGCCTGCGATTCAAACGCGCGGTCTATGGCGGGGAGACGAATCTGGATCAGCTCGACCCCTATGTTTCCATGACCCGCAAGGTGGAGGAATACCTTCTGGCCCTGGGAGACACGGGCCGTCTTGAGCTGGCGCGGCGCTGCCTGTATTTCAAGGTGAACGAGGCCATGAGCCGCCCCGATACCCGCCGCAACAGCAGCTGGCGCCGGGAAGCGATGCGTGAGCTGGTGGAGCAGTGGGGATGGAGCCACGCCCGGCTGCTCATGCTGGACTCGCGACGGACCTGGAAGATTCACCGGGTGCTGGAGGAGCGCCGCTCCCTGGTGGATGCGCTGACCCGCAGCTACCGCTCGTTGTCGGACTTCGCCCGCGAGCACGGCGGGGAGCTGGCCATCGATCCCGAGGATCTCAACCTGCTGGGGCGCAAGCTCTACGCCGCCTTCGAACGCAAGGCGGGGAAGGTGGAGATCATCAATCCGGGCATCTCGACGGACCTGACCGAGGAGCGCCTGTCCCTCCACCACGTCCAGGGAGAGGATCAGGCGGGCTGGATTCTCTACCGGGGGGACGTGCGCGAGCAAAGCGCCCACGAGCACGTGCCCCTGAAACGCGCCCACGGCCTGCTCGAGACCCTGGCCTGGTGCCACTTCAACGGACTGCTCCATCCCGTGACCAGCGTGGTCAACCTGTATCCCCGGGAGGGGGAAGTCAGTCTGTGGGAACTGCGGGCGGTGCTGGACTGCCTGCAGCAGCTGTTCCCGGAAGGCCGGCTGCCTGAATCCACGGCGCAGCAGCTGGCCTCTCCGCCCCGGGTCCGCGAGAGCGGCCTGTTCATCAACCTGGGGCTGGACCCCATGGCCCGACTCACCCGACAGGGCATGGAGCTGACCAGCAACCGCACGGACGCGTTGAGCTATGGCGGGCTGTGGGAAAACCTGGCCCTCACCTTCGACCAGATCACCGTTACCACCTGGAAAGAGGTGCTGACGTTCCGCTACCGGGGGGAGAACGCATTGGCCGACTGTCTGTGCGACTACCTGGCCTGGTCACCCCTGGACAGCGAGCCGGCCCCGGAGCCGGTGGCCTGCTTCAGCTTCTCCTCCACGCGCGGAGCCGCCATCGCCCGGCGCATCGAAGAGGTCTTCACGGACGTCATCGACTGCTTCCACCGCGGCGCCTGGCGCGATCACGCCCGGTATGTCCTGCGAGTCGGGCAGGTCTACTACGTGCTGCAGCCCGAGAACGGCGTGCCTCGATACCAGCGGGCGGAATCACTGCCGGCCCTGCTCAAGCACCTGGGCCAACCCCAGGAGCGGTTCAGCCCGGTGGTGCTGGACCGCCACACCCTGGCCGAAACGGCTCTGCCGCTGATCTTCGCCGCCAACGAGCCCGGCACCGTCCAAATGTTCTACAAGGTCGCCGGCGACCAGGCCGAAGTGTATGTCCTGGACGAGCGGGGGTCGCTTTTTCACCAGGTGGTGCCGTTCCACGACGGTCTCACCCTGCTGTCCCAGTACCAGAGCTTTCTCGAGTCCGTTCAGCGCCGCCAGGAGTTTCTCGGCGGCGCCGGCCACACGGTACCGGCCGGCATGGAGTTCCACCAGGTGGTGCGCAGCCGCAGCGGCCAGATGCGGCTTGACCGCCAGAACATCAATCCCTACCGCCGCTCGCGCAGCTTCTTCGGCGTGCAGGTCATCGGCGATGTGGGCGACGGCAACCGGGCCGTGTTCACCATGTACTGCAAGGAGCGGGAATTCTCCACCATCCAGTACGGGGAGCGGTTGTTCAACGAAGTCGCGCGCTTCGTGCTGGAGCAACGGGCCAGCGGCGAGCGCTACCCGATTCACATCACGGACATCGATCTGTCCCGGGCGCTGCTCGGCGCCGAGCCGGGTGACGCCGTCCAGACGGTCCACTTTCTCGACTACAAGCGACGCATAGAAACCCAGCTCAATCGCGCCATCGCCCGGGGCTGATCCGCGGGGCGTGACGCCCCTGAAGGTGCTGTCAGTCGGCGGACTCGCGAACCTGGTCGAGAATGCCACGCAGGTCCTTCGCCCAGCCGTCGAACACCGAATTCAGCGCCTTGTCGTGGAAGAAGCGCTTGAAGTCGTCCGGATTGGCCGCCACCAGAAGGGTCTCGCGGCCTTCAGCGAAGATCGCGATCTTCAGAGGCAGGTAGGGAATGAGCATGGGGTGGGCATGGCTCAGGGCGCGCACCTGCTTGGGCTTGCCGAAAAACACGACCCGGTACTTGTCCGTCTTGAAGCCGAAATGGGTGAGCCCGACGTCCACGCGCTGGACCCGCGACAGCACGTAGCCGTGGTTGTCGATGGCCTGCTGCAGGCTGGACATAGCCTCCGGAAAGGGCTGGCGCGAGCGGACCATGAACAGGTCCTCGGCCCGGGCCGGTGCCAGCCCCGCCACCAGGGCGGCCAGCAGCAGCCCGATCAGCGTGGCGGCCCGGCGGGTCATAGCGTGGCCTCCTCGAGGATGTCCCGGTAAAGCCGGTACATGTGCTGGCAGTACTGGTCCAGCTCTGCATTGTTGTACAGATGGCTGAGCCGCTTGGGGTTGATGGACATCACCTGCACCTTGCCGTCGGGCTTTTCCACCACGGTCACCCGACAGGGCAGGAACAGACCCACCCGGGGATCCACCTTCAGCGCCTTGTCCAGGAAGCTGAAGTCGCAGAAATACACGATGACCTGATGCGGATCCTGCTGGTCCGCCGGCATCAGGCCGTATTCGAGGTTCTGGGTCCGTATGATACGGAAATTGTGCCCCACGGCCGCCCGTTTCACCGCCTCGACGGTCTCCTTCAGGCTGTAGGGCGAGTCATAGACCAGCACCGACGACTCCCCGGCCACCGACGGCCGGGCGGTGTCCGGGGGGTGGCCCTGAAAGGAGCGGATGTAGCTCACCAGGTCGTTCACATCGCTCTCGCTCAAGCCCATCCGGGAAGCGGCCACCATGGGCGTGCCCTGGCGTCCGTGCAGCAGGGTGGACTTGATCATGGCGTCACTGGCGGCCGCCAGAAAACCCGGGTTGTTCAGCGCCGGCGGCATGATGGGCAGATCCCGCGGGCGGGAAAACGTCACTCCGGTGCCGCGCCCCCCGCGCCCGTCGGCGCCATGACAGCGCGCGCAGTGCCGGGCGAACAGTTGCTTGCCGTGGGCGGGATCCCCCTTGACCGCTTTGGCGGTGCTGAAATCGGGGCCGGGACCCGGGCCCCAGGTGCGGATGTAGTGGACGATGGCCCGGATCTGCGCGTCGCTCAGGGACTGGAACGCGGGCATCACCCGTCCGGGCCGCCCCCGGCGGATGGTGGTCGCCAGATAGTGGTCGCTGACGCTGGACAGGAACGAGGGCAGGGCCAGGGGCACGCCGACGCCGCCGTGGCCGCTTTCGCCGTGACACACGGCGCAGTGGCGTTCGAACAGGGCATGCCCGTCGGGGGCCGGTGCCCCCCAGGCAAGCGAACCCGTCAGCAACGCGCCGGCGAGGGCCAGCGCACGGGGCCAGCGCCGGCCCCGTGCGGGCATTTTCAGGTTCGGTTCAGTCATGCACGCTAGTATTCAGAAACCGGGCAGCCAATACGTTGATACAGATCAATACCGGCGCGCCGGGGCGGGAACAGGCCGGCGCAGGGCGCTGTCAGGACGTTATCGGTCTGCTAATGTAGAGGGCATCAATGGGGCGTGAACCCACGCCACGGAGGATCGACAGTGAAGCGAGTTGCCGTTGCAATCATGGTCGCCACCCTGGGCCTGGCCGGCTGTGCGACCAAACAGGAATCGGGAACGGCCATCGGCGGCGTTCTGGGGGGCGTGCTCGGCAGCCAGGTCGGGGGCGGCTCCGGAAAGACCGCCGCCACGATCGCCGGCACCATCGCCGGTGCCTACCTGGGCGGCCAGGTCGGCAAGTACATGGACGAAACCGACCGGATCAAGGCCCAACAGGCGCTGGAGACCAACAAGACCGGTCAGACCTCCACCTGGCAGAACCCGGATACGGGGTATGACTACACCATGACCCCGACCCAGACCTTCAAGAACAACCAAGACCAGTACTGCCGTGAGTACACCACCAAGGTGAATATCGGAGGCGAGACCAAGACGGCCTACGGCACGGCCTGTCGTCAGCCCGACGGCACCTGGAAAGTGGTCAACTCCCAGTAACCGGGCGGGCTCAGGGAAGCACGCCCGCCAGCCAGGCTCGCAGGTCGGCGATCTCCGCCGGACACAGGGCATGCCCCATCGCGTAGGTGCGCCAGTGCACGGGATAACCCTGGGCCTGGAGCTGCTCCCGGGAGCGCCGCGCGGCCTCCAGGGGGACCACCGGGTCCTCGGTCCCGTGGGCCATCATCAGCGGCGTCCGGCGGTTGGCCGGGGCGCCTTCCCGCGCCAGGGTGTCGGCCAGGGGCAGGTAGGCCGACAGCACCAGAATGCCCGCCAGCGTCTCGGCAAAACGCAACCCGACGTGCAGCGCCATGGCGCCGCCCTGGGAGAAGCCGGCCAGCACCACCTGCCCGGGCGGCACGCCCCGCTCCCCCTCCCGGCGAATCAGCGCTTCCACCGCCCGGGCTGAGGCCCGGATCCCGGGCTCATCCTCCTGCTGGCGCAGGTCCAGGCTGCGCACGTCGTACCACGCCCGCATCACGTAGCCGTTGTTGACGGTCACCGGCCGGCGGGGCGCGTGGGGAAGAATGAAGCGGGCCTGGCGGGGCTGCACCAGATCCAGCTGCGGGATCAGCGGCTCGAAGTCGTGGCCGTCGGCCCCCAGCCCGTGCATCCAGATGACGGTCGAACGCGCCGGCCCGGCCGGCTCGATTTCCAGCAACTGCAGATCCGCATCCTCCATCGTCCCAGTATGCCTGACCCGGGCCTTCGCCGCGCCTTTGGGTTTGCCGCCCCGTCCCCGTATACTGGCTCGCTTGTGATCGAGCCCGCGGAGACCGCGCCATGACAACCCCCCGCCGGACGCGAGCGATGCCCACCCTGCTGGTGCTGGCCGTCGGGGCGGCGCTGGGACTCAGCGCCTGCGGCCAGAAGGGACCGCTGTACCTGCCGGCAGCCCAGCCGGATGCCAGGGCGCCGGCGGCGCCCGGCGTTTCGTCGGACCATCCCGACGCCCGGGACAAGCAGGACAAGGACCCGGGTTGAGCCATGGATCATTTTCAATACCGGGACGGCGAGCTGTGGGCCGAGCAGGTATCCCTGGAGGCGGTGGCCGCCCGCTACGGTACCCCCTGCTACGTATACAGCCGGGCGACCCTGGAGCGTCACTGGCGGGCTTTCGACGAGGCCCTGGGCGGGCGTCCGCACCTGATCTGCTATGCGGTCAAGGCCAACAGCAACCTGGCGGTGCTGAGCCTGCTGGCCCGACTGGGGTCGGGTTTCGATATCGTCTCCGTCGGCGAGCTGGAGCGGGTACTGCGGGCCGGCGGGGATCCGGGCAAGGTGGTGTTTTCCGGGGTGGGCAAGCGCCCCGAGGAAATGCGCCGGGCGCTGCAGGTGGGCATCCGCTGCTTCAATGTGGAGTCGGAAGCCGAGCTTCAGACCCTGGACGCCGTCGCCGCCGAGCTGGGGGTGCGTGCGCCGGTCTCCCTGCGGGTCAATCCGGACGTGGATGCGGGCACCCATCCCTACATCGCCACCGGCCTGAAACAGAACAAGTTCGGCATCGACGTTGCCCGGGCCCGCACCGTCTACGGGCGGGCCGCCGCCATGGAGCACCTGCAGGTGCTCGGCGTGGACTGTCACATCGGATCCCAGCTCACCGAGACCGCGCCGTTCGTGGATGCGCTGGAACGGGTGCTGGCCCTGGTCCGCGACCTGGAGGCTGACGGCATCGGCTTGCGTCACCTGGATCTGGGTGGCGGGCTGGGCGTGCGCTACCGGGACGAGCAACCCCCGTCGCCCCGGGAGTACGTGGGCCCGCTGCTGGAGGCGCTGGAGGGCCTGGACTGCGAGCTGCTCATCGAGCCCGGGCGGGCCATCGCCGCCAACGCCGGCTTGCTGCTGACGCGGGTGGAGTATCTGAAACCCACCGACGAACACAATTTCGCGGTGGTGGATGCCGCCATGAACGACCTGCTGCGCCCGGCCCTGTACGGCGCCTGGCAGGCCATCGTGCCGGTACGCCCGCGCACCGATACCCCGGAACGGATCTACGATGTCGTGGGCCCGGTGTGCGAAACCGGCGATTTCCTCGGCAAGGACCGTTCGCTGGCTCTCCTTCCCGGCGACCTGCTGGCGGTGCGTTCGGCCGGGGCCTACGGGTTCGCCATGAGCTCGAACTACAACTCCCGACCCCGCGCCGCCGAGGTACTGGTGGACGGCGAGCGCATCCACCTGGCCCGCGAGCGCGAATCCCTGGAGCAGCTGTGGACCGGGGAGCACCCGCTGCCCGACTGAATGAACCCCGGCTCGTCCCGGGGAGGTGTAGTCATGGACCGTATTCCCGAACCGGAGCTGATGAACGAGCCCGAACAGGCCCTGGCCTACGCGCGGGCGGACTTCGACGAGCCCCATGCCCGTTTCGTGGCCCTTTACCGGGAACGCTTCGGCGACACCCCGGGCGCCGGCTGGGTTCTGGATCTGGGTTGCGGGCCGGGGGACATCACCCGCCGCTTTGCCCTGGCCTTTCCGGGATGCCGGCTCCACGGCGTGGACGGCGCCCCGGCCATGCTGCGCCTGGGACGTGCCGACCTGGGCCGGGCCGGGCTGGGGGAACGCGTGACCCTGATGGAGGGTTATCTGCCCGGCGCGCGCCTGCCCCGGGACCGCTACGATGCGGTGATCGCCAACAGCCTGCTTCACCACCTGGCCGATCCCGACGCCCTGTGGCAGGCGGTGAGGACCCACGGTGCCCACGGGGCGCCGGTGTTCATCATGGACCTGATGCGCCCCGCCAGCCGAGGGCAGGCCCAGGCGATGATGGATACCTACGCCGCCGGCGAGCCCCAGGTGCTGCGTCGGGATTTCTTTCAGTCCCTGCTGGCGGCCTACCGGCCCGGTGAGGTCCGCGGCCAGCTGGACCGCGCCGGGCTGAACACCCTGTCCGTGGAG
>DATFLG010000205.1:0-7525 GCA_035267985.1 Gammaproteobacteria bacterium
CGATGCTCGACGATGAGCTTCCCGCCGTCGAGCAGGAGCTGCTGGCGGCCCGGATGGCCCGGGACGAGAAGCTGCGGGCGCGTTGGCAGCGCTACAGCCTGATCAGCGACACCCTGCGCAATCACCTCCCGGACCACGCCGACGAGGCGCTGGCCTCACGGGTCATGCAGGCGCTGGAGCCCGAGGCGCCGCTTCACGCCCGCCGCCGGCTGCCGGGCTGGGCCCGTCCCATGGCAGGGGCCGCGGTGGCGGCCTCGGTGGCCGTGGCGGCCGTGCTCGCGGTGCAGAATGTGAACCGCCAGGGCCTGGAGCGGCCGGCGCCCAGTGTGGCGAGCGCGCCGGCCGGGTATGGCGCTAATGAGCTGCCGGCCTCGCGCTCGCCGGTGCTGGACGCCCACTGGCAGCCGGCACAAGCCCCCAGCAGTCCGCAACTCGACCGGTATCTGGTCAATCACAACGAATACGCGGCCAGCAGCGGCGTCCAGGGTATGCTGCCCTATGTGCGGATCGTGGGTTACCACAACGGGCCGTGACGGGCTCATGAGAACCTGGGGACTGTGGGGCTGGTGCCTGCTGCTGGTAGCCACCCCCGTTCTGGCATCGGGCGACGATGCCGCCCAGTGGCTCGACAAGATGTCCCGTGCCGTTCAGACCCTCAGCTACGAAGGCACCTTCGTATATCTGCACGGCGGCCGCCTTGAGGCCATGCACATCGTCCACCGGGGCAGCGCCAAGGGGGAGCAGGAGCGCCTGGTGTCGCTGACCGGCGCCGCCCGGGAAGTGATCCGCAGCAACAAGACCATCACCTGCATCCTGCCGGACAGCAAGTCCGTGATGGTGGACCGGGATCTGCCCGGCGAGCCGTTTCCCGAGCGCTTTCCCGGCAACATCGCCCGGTTGGGCCGCGACTATCAGTTTCAGGCCCTGGGCACCGACCGCATGGCCGGGCGGTCCGCGCGGGTGATCGCCATCAAGCCCCGTGACCGCTACCGCTACGGCCATCGGCTGTGGCTGGATCAAAAGACCCACCTGCTGCTGAAATCGGATCTCACCAACGCCCGGGGGGTGCCCGTGGAGCAGGTCATGTTCACTCACCTGCAGATCCGGGACCATATTCCCGACGCGGCGCTCAAGCCGGCGCTGACCGGCAGGGATTTCACCTGGTACCGGGGAGGCGGCCGGGCGGGCTCCGGCGGGCCGGTCCCGGACAGTGGCTGGCGGGTGGGCCGGGTTCCGCGGGGATTTACGCTCGCCTACCATCGCCGGCACAAGCTGGCCTCCGGGTCCAGACCGGTGGAGCATATGATGTACAGTGATGGTCTGGCCACGGTGTCGGTGTATATTGAGGAGCATGACGGTGACCGTGACGACCGCCTCCAGGGCCTTTCGGCCATGGGCGCCCTCAACGCCTATGGGCGGACGGTGGACGGGCACCAGGTCACCGTGGTGGGGGAGGTCCCCCAGGCCACGGTGCGGATGATCGGCCGATCGGTGCATCATGAGAGACCGGGTAAGCCGTGAGGCGAGGTGCGCGGGAGGATTTCCGCCATGATCGAGGAGAGCGCGCAGGTCGTGTCCGTGGACGGTGAGTTTGCCTGGGTTCAGACCCAGCGCAAGTCCGCCTGCGGCAGTTGCGCCGCCAACAAGGGCTGCGGGACCGCTGTCCTGGCCAAGGTGGTCGGAACCCGCCAGAGCCGGATCCGGGCCCTGAACCGGGCCGGGGCCGCGGTGGGCGACCGGGTGCTGCTGGGCCTGCAGGAGAGCGCCCTGGTGCGCGGGTCCCTGGCCGTGTATGCCGTCCCCCTGGCCAGTCTGCTGGGGGGCGGGCTGTTCGGCCAGTTCATGGCCGGGCGCCTGGGCCTTGAGAACTCGGCCGAAGGGGCCAGCATTGCCTGTGCGCTGCTGGGGCTGGCGGGGGGCCTGCTCTGGCTGAGGGGGTTCACCCGGCGGATCCGGGACGATGCCCGGTTTCAGCCGATCATCCTGCGCCGGCTCGTGGGTTCCGGCGAGCTGGTCAACCGTTTATCCTAGGGCGGATTGGCGGACCATCCGCACTCACACCATAACAATCCGGGAGATCCAATGAGTCATCGTGCGCCGAAGGGGTATCTGTACGTGGTGTTCGCCACTCTGGCATGGCTGGCGGCGGCGAGCGCCTCGGCGCGCCCGGCCCTTCCGGACTTCACCCAGCTGGTGCAGGAAAACAGTGCGGCCGTGGTCAATATCAGCACCACCCAGAAGGTGAAGACGCCCGCCCTGCCCCCGGGCATGAAGATTCCCGATATCCCCAAGGACAGTCCGTTCGGGGAGTTCTTCAAGAAGTTCTTCGGCGAGGATGGTGGCGCGCCCCAGGAGCACGAGGCCCAGTCACTGGGCTCGGGTTTCATCATCTCCTCCGACGGTGATGTGCTGACCAACTACCACGTGGTCAAGGACGCCGACCAGATCCTGGTGCGCCTGAGCGACCGGCGGGAGCTCAAGGCCAAAGTGATCGGCTATGACGAGCGCAGTGACATCGCCCTGCTGAAAATCCACGCCACCGGGCTCCCCACCGTCCAGATCGGCGACTCCAGCGCCCTGAAGGTCGGCGCCTGGGTGCTCGCCATCGGTTCGCCGTTCGGCTTCGACCATTCGGCGACGGCGGGCATCGTCAGCGCCAAGGGGCGCAATCTGCCGAGCGAGAACTATGTGCCGTTCATCCAGACGGATGTGGCCATCAATCCGGGCAATTCCGGCGGGCCGCTGTTCAATCTCGATGGCCAGGTCGTGGGCATCAACTC
Source organism: Gammaproteobacteria bacterium (assembly GCA_035267985.1). Lineage (GTDB taxonomy): Bacteria > Pseudomonadota > Gammaproteobacteria > DATFLG01 > DATFLG01 > DATFLG01. The sequence continues at coordinate 2,781 of DATFLG010000205.1, forward strand.
CCAGATCTTCAGCCGGACCGGCGGCTACATGGGCCTGTCGTTCGCCATTCCCATCGAAGTGGCCATGGATGTGGCCAAGCAGCTCAAGACCACCGGCCACGTGACCCGGGGCTGGCTGGGGGTGCTGATCCAGGACGTGAACAGCGACCTGGCTAAGTCCTTTGGTCTGAGCAAGCCCGAAGGGGCCCTGGTGGCCAAGGTGCTGCCCCACAGCCCGGCGGCCAAGGCGGGCATCAAGGTGGGTGACGTGATTCTTTCGTTCGAGGGCAAGGAGATCTCGGACTCCTCGGCCCTGCCGCCCCTGGTGGGCCATACCCATGTGGGCGAGAAGGCCAGGGTGAAGGTGCTGCGCAACGGCAAGCCCCGGGAGCTGACCGTGGTGATCGGGCAGCTGCCGGACAAGTCCAAGCTGGCCCACAAGGAGCAGACGGGCAAGTCGGCGCCGACCGAGGCGGGCCGCCTGGGGCTGAGCGTGGGCAACCTCACGGCCGATCAGCGCAAGGAGCTGGAGATCGACCACGGCGGAGTGGTCGTCCAGGACGTCGCCGACGGAGCGGCGGCGGAGGCCGGCATCCGCAAGGGCGACGTGATCCTCATGCTCCAGGGCCACAAGGTGACCGGTGCCCGCCAGTTCCGGGAGCTGGTGAAGAAGCTGCCGGGCGGCGAATCCGTGGCGGTGCTGGTGCAGAGGGGTCAGGGTCCGGTGTTCCTGGCGCTGCAGGTGCCCAAATGAGCCGGTCGGCGCCGGATCGGGGCCGGGGGCGTGGTGGGCGCACCGGCGCTTGATCTGTACGGGCGCGCCTACTGTCACCTGTGCGGCGACATGGAAGGCGCCCTGCGGGCCCTGCAGGCGGAGCTGGGTTTCGCGCTCACGGTCCACGATGTGGACGCCGACCCGGACCTGGAGCGCCGCTTCGGGGAATGGGTGCCGGTACTGATGGGGGGCGAGCGGGAAATCTGCCACTATTTCCTGGACGAGGCCGCCCTGCGGCGCTATCTCGCCGGCGCCTGAACATGTATAATAAACGGCCGGCTTGACAGTACCTTATCTCCGCCCGTCCCCCATGCCAGCGATTCCGGCCATGCTGCGCGGCGCCCGCCCGTTCCGGGAGCCGGCGTCACCGCGGCGCCGCGTGCGTGGCCGGGGAAAGGGGGGCGGCGACCGCCTCGGGGCGCAGCCATGACCGCAATGGACCACATTCGCAATTTCTCCATCATCGCCCATATTGACCATGGCAAGTCCACCCTGGCCGACCGTTTCATCCAGATGTGCGGCGCCCTGAGCGACCGGGAGATGGCCGCCCAGGTGCTCGATTCCATGGACCTGGAACGTGAGCGGGGCATCACCATCAAGGCCCAGAGCGTGTCGTTGAACTACACGGCGCGCAACGGCGAGACCTATCAGCTCAACTTCATCGACACCCCCGGCCATGTCGATTTCTCCTACGAGGTGTCCCGCTCCCTGGCGGCCTGTGAAGGCGCGCTGCTGGTGGTGGACGCCGCCCAGGGGGTGGAGGCCCAGAGCGTGGCCAATTGCTACACGGCCATCGACCAGGGCCTGGAAGTGGTCCCGGTCCTCAACAAGATCGACCTGCCGTCGGCCGAGCCGGAGAAGGTCATCCGGCAGATCGAGGAGATCATCGGCATCGAGGCCCATGACGCGGTGCGGGTCAGCGCGAAGACCGGACTGGGCGTGGAAGACCTGCTGGAGGAGCTGGTACGGCGCATTCCGCCGCCGGTGGGGGATGCCGAGGCGCCCCTGCAGGCCCTGATCATCGACTCCTGGTTCGACAACTACGTGGGTGTGGTCTCCCTGGTGCGGGTGGTGGAGGGTGCCCTGCGTTCGGGCCAGAAGATGACGGTCATGTCCACGGGGCGCACCTTCCAGGTGGACAGCATGGGCATCTTTTCCCCCAAGCCCGTGGACCGCGACGTCCTGCATCCCGGAGAGGTGGGCTTCGTGGTGGCCGGCATCAAGGACATCGACGGCGCCCCGGTGGGCGACACCCTCACCCGGGCGGACAATCCCGCCGCCGGCCCGCTGCCGGGCTTCAAGAAGGTCAAGCCGTATGTGTTCGCCGGCATGTTCCCCGTCAATTCGGAAGACTACGAGAACCTGCGCGACGCGCTGCACAAGCTGCGTCTGAACGACGCCTCCCTGCACTTCGAGCCCGAGACCTCCCAGGCCCTGGGCTTCGGATTCCGCTGCGGCTTCCTGGGGATGCTGCATATGGAGATCGTCCAGGAGCGACTGGAGCGCGAATACGGCATCGACCTGATCACCACGGCACCCACGGTGATCTACGAAGTGGTCACGGCCGCGGGCGAGGTGGTGAGCATCGACAACCCTTCGCGGCTCCCCCCGGTCAACGAGATCGCCGAGATCCGCGAACCGATCATCCACGCCAGCATTCTGGTGCCCCAGGAGTACCTTGGTGCCGTGATCGGACTGTGTGTGGAAAAGCGCGGCGTGCAGACAAAGCTCCAGTACCTCGGCCACCAGATCGCGCTGGAATACGAAATGCCCCTCAGCGAAGTGGTCCTGGATTTCTTCGACCGGCTGAAGTCGGTCAGCCGCGGCTATGCCTCGTTCGACTACAGCTTCGTGCGCTTTCAGGCGGCGCGCCTGATCAAGCTCGATGTGCTGATCAACGGCGAGCGGGTGGATTCCCTGGCGGTCATCACTCATCGGGATCAGGCCGATTACCGGGGGCGGCAGCTGGTGGAGAAGATGAAGGAGCTCATCCCCCGGCAGATGTTCGAGGTGGCCATACAGGCGGCCATCGGGTCACAGATCATCGCCAGAAGCACCGTCAAGGCCTTGCGCAAGAACGTGACCGCCAAATGCTACGGCGGCGACGTGTCGCGCAAGCGCAAGCTTCTGGAAAAGCAGAAGGCCGGCAAACGCCGCATGAAGCAGTTCGGGAAGGTGGAGATTCCCCAGGAGGCGTTCCTGGCGGTCCTGCAGATGGAGAAGAAATAGCCGGCCGCGGCCGGGCAACAGGAAGAAAAACGACTCATGAATGTGGATTTTGCGCTCATTCTGGTTCTGGCGGCGGCGTTGACCGGCCTGATCTGGGCGGCGGACGCGCTGTTGGCGGCACCCCGGCGCCGGGCCGCCGCGGCCCGCCTGGCCCAGCAAAGCGAGGGGGAACCCGATGCGGCGGCTGTGGCGGCGGTATGCAGGCAGCCGGTGGTGGTGGAATACGCGAAGTCCTTCTTTCCGGTCATACTGGCGGTGCTGCTGCTGCGCTCGTTCGTGGTGGAGCCGTTTCGCATCCCCTCCCAGTCCATGATGCCGACGCTGCTGGTGGGCGACTTCATTTTGGTGAACAAATTCGACTACGGTCTGCGCCTGCCGGTGGTGAACTGGAAGATCCTGCCCGTCGGCGAACCCCATCGGGGCGACGTGGTGGTGTTCCGCTATCCCAGGAATCCCTCGGTGGACTACATCAAGCGGGTGGTGGGGCTGCCGGGGGACCATATCTCCTATTACCACAAGACCGTCTACGTGAACGGCAAGCCCATGCCCCAGCAGAAGGACGGGAGCTACATGGGGATCGGGGCCGGTGTGTCCATGTCGGGGGCCAGCCTGCGCACGGAAGACCTCGGCGGTGTGAAGCACAAGATACTGGTAATGCCAAATACGCCCGGTTTGGAAGGCGAATATGTGGTACCCAAGGGAAGATATTTCGTGATGGGTGACAACCGGGACAACAGCAACGACAGCCGTTACTGGGGCACCGTTCCGGAAAAGAATCTGGTGGGCAAGGCATTTTTGATCTGGATGAACTGGGATCCGTCGAACGGCGGCGTGAACTGGAGCCGCATCGGCCATACCATCCACTGAAACCTCTGGACCGAGGGGGACGACATGAACCATCCGAAGGCACAGCGCGGCATGACCGCGATAGGCTGGCTTATCGTACTGGTATTGATTGGCTTCTTTACGCTGATCGCGTTGCGCCTGACGCCGGTCTACCTGGACTACTACAAGGTCGCCTCCACCCTGGATTCGCTCAACGACGAGCCCATGATCACCCAGAAATCGGTGCCCGAGATTCGCGATCTGATCAGCCGGCGATTCGAGGTCAATGACGTCTCCAGCGTCACGCCCAAGGAGGTGGATATCCGCGAGGCCAACGGAGTGCTGCATGTGGGGATCGACTACAATGTGCGCAGGCATATGTTGGGCAATGTCGATCTGCTGGTGCATTTCGACAAGAAGGTGCAGGTAATCAGTCATTGACCCGATCCCCCCAGGAACTGAGCCGTGCAATCGGATACCGCTTCGATGACCAGCGGCTGCTCGAATATGCCCTCACCCATCGCAGCGCCGGCAGCCGTAACAACGAACGGCTCGAGTTTCTGGGTGATGCGGTTCTCGGACTGGTGATGGCCGAGGCCCTGTACCGGGCCTTCCCCCGGGCCACCGAGGGGGAGCTGAGCCGGCTGCGGGCCACGCTGGTCAAACGCGAAACCCTGGCCGAAGTGGCCCGGGCACTGGCGCTGGGTGACTACCTGACCCTGGGCTCCGGGGAGCTCAAGAGCGGCGGATTTCGCCGCGACTCCATTCTCGCCGACGCCCTGGAGGCGGTGTTCGGCGCTCTTTACATGGACGGCGGTTTCGAGGCCGCCGGGCGCCTTATCCGCGACCTGTTCCGGGAGCGCCTGGAGGATCTCCCCAGCGCGGCCGCCTTGAAGGACGCCAAGACCCGGCTGCAGGAACTGCTGCAGGGGCGGGG
>DATFLG010000206.1:0-5576 GCA_035267985.1 Gammaproteobacteria bacterium
TTGCGCTCGTCGGCGAGCACCACCACGTCATCGCCGGCATTCGGGGTGCCGGAAAGCCCCAGCACCAGCGCCGGCATCGCCGGCCCGGCCTCCTCGATCTGCTGGCCGGACTCGTCGAACATGGCCCGCACGCGCCCGTACTCCTGGCCGGTGAGGATGATGTCGCCCTTGTGCAGCACACCGTTGCGCACCAGCACCGTGGCCACGGGGCCGCGGCCCCGGTCGAGGCTGGACTCGATGATCACCCCGTTGGCCGGGCAGTCCTTCACCGCTGTCAGCTCCATGATCTCCGACTGCAGCAGCACGGCCTCCAGCAGCGAGTCGATGCCCTCACCGCTCTTGGCCGACACATGCACGAAGATGGTGTCACCGCCCCAGTCCTCCGGGATGACATCCAGCTGGGCGAGCTCGTTCTTCACCCGGTCGGGATCCGCCTCCGGCTTGTCGATCTTGTTGACCGCCACCACCAGGGGAACGCCGGCCGCCCGGGCGTGCTCCACGGCTTCCTTGGTCTGGGGCATGACCCCGTCGTCGGCAGCCACCACCAGAATGACGATGTCCGTGACCTGGGCGCCACGGGCCCGCATGGCGGTGAACGCCGCGTGACCGGGCGTATCCAGGAACGTGACCACGCCCCGGGGCGTCTCCACGTGGTACGCGCCCACGTGCTGGGTGATGCCGCCGGCCTCACCGGAGGCGACGTGGGTGGAACGTATGTGGTCGAGCAGGGAGGTCTTGCCGTGGTCCACATGCCCCATGACCGTGATCACGGGCGCCCGCGGGACGCGTTCGCCTTCGACCTCGCCGAGTTGCTCGAGTTGTTCCTCGAGCTCGTTTTCCTTGACCAGCTTGGCCTTGTGGCCCATCTCGTCGACCACAACGGCGGCGGTATCCTGATCGAGCACCTGGTTGATGGTCGCCATCATGCCCATCTTCATCATCGCCTTGATGACCTCGGGCGCCTTGATGCTCATCTTCTGGGCGAGATCGCCCACCGAAATCGTCTCGGGGATCGCCACCTCGCGGACGATGGGCTGGGTGGGGCGCTCGAAGCCGTGGCGCTCCGAGGGCTCCATGGTCACCGGCCGGGAGCGGCGCCCCTTCTTCTTGCGCCGGCCGCTCTTGTCGGCCGCCACATGCAGCTCGGAGCGCCCATAGCGTCCCTTGCGCTCCGCGGACGGCTCCTGGCGGCGGGCCTTGGCGGGACGCTCCTTGGTGGCGGCCGCCTCGCGCTGGCGGCGGGCCTCCTCGTCGGCCTTGGCCTGGGCCTGGGCCTGTTCCTCGGCGCGCAGGCGTTCCTCTTCAGCCTTGCGGGCCGCCTCTTCGTCAGCCTTGCGGGCGGCCTCCTCCTCGGCCTTGCGGGCCGCCTCCTCCTCGGCCTGCCGGCGCGCCTCTTCGGCGGCGCGCGCCTGGGCCTCGGCCTCGGCTTCGGCCCTGGCCCGGGCGGCTTCCTCTTCCTGGCGCTTGGCCTCCTCGGCCTGCACGGCGCTGCGCTTGACGTAGGTGCGCTTGCGGCGCACCTCCACGTTCACGGTCTTGGTACCCGCGCCGCGGCCCTGGCCGCTGGGCACGCGCAGCTCGCTGTGGGTCTTGCGCCTCAGCGTGACCTTCTTCGGTTCCGTCGCGGTCGGTGCCTCGCCCTTGCCATGGCTCTTGCGCAGGTAGGTCAGCAACTGCATCTTTTCCTTGTCGCTGATGGTCGCGTCGGCACTTTCGATGGGCAGCCCGGCTTCACCGAGCTGCACCAGCAGCCGGTCCACCGGAATACCCACCACATCCGCGAATTGCTTAACCGTTACATCCGTCATCGCTCACCTATTCTGTTCGACCTCAGCCCTGCTGTTCCTCGGCAAACCAGGGCGCGCGAGCGGTCATGATCAACTGCGCAGCACGCTCCTCGTCCATGCCTTCGATGTCGAGCAGATCGTCCACTGCTTGCTCGGCCAGGTCCTCGCGGGTGACTACCCCACGCTCTGCCAGAGCATGGGCCAGTGGCTGGTCCATGCCGTCCATTTCCAGCAGATCGGCCGCCGGCTCGGCGCCGCCGAACTTCTCCTCGCTGACAATCGCTTTGGTCAACAACACATCCCGGGCCCGCCCGCGCAGTTCCTCGACGATATCCTCGTCGAACTCTTCCACCGCCAGCAGCTCCTGAGTGGGCACATAGGCGACTTCTTCGACGCTGGAGAACCCCTCCTGCACCAGGATCGCCGCCACCTCCTCGTCCACGTCCAGCTGCTCCATGAACATGCCCTGCAGCGTCTGGGACTCCGCTTCGCTCTTGGCCTCGGCCTGCGCCTCGGTCATCACGTTGAGCTCCCATCCGGTAAGCTGGCTGGCCAGACGCACGTTCTGCCCGCCGCGCCCGATGGCCTGGGAAAGCTGCTCCTCGCCGACAGCCAGGTCCATGGAATGGGAGTCCTCGTCCACCACGATCGAAACCACCTCGGCGGGAGACATGGCATTGATCACGAACTGGGCCGGATTCTCGTTCCACAGGATGATGTCGATGCGCTCGCCCGACAGCTCGTTGGAAACGGCCTGTACCCGCGAGCCGCGCATGCCCACGCACGCCCCTACCGGATCGATCCGCTGGTCGTTGGACTTCACCGCGATCTTGGCCCGCAGCCCCGGGTCGCGGGCGGCCCCGAGAATCTCGATCAGACCCTGGCCCACCTCGGGCACCTCGAGTTTGAACAGCTCGATGAGAAACTCGGGGGCCACCCGGCTGACGAACAGCTGGGGGCCGCGCTGCTCCGAGCGCACTTCCTTGAGGTAGCCCCGCAGCCGGTCACCGGGACGGACCGCCTCGCGGGGGATCATCTCTTCGCGGCCGATGAAGGCCTCGGCGTTGCCACCCAGGTCCAGGTACACATTGCCCCGCTCGACCCGCTTGACGATGCCGTTGACCAGATCGCCCTGACGGTTCTGGTAGGCCTCGACGATCTGCGCCCGCTCGGCTTCGCGCACCTTCTGGACAATGACCTGCTTGGCGGTCTGGGCGGCAATGCGCCCGAAGGAGACCGACTCCATGGGCTCTTCGATATACTCGCCCACCTGGATATCCGGATTGATCGAGCGTGCATGGGCGAGCAGCATCTGGCGCTCCGGCGTTTCGAACTCCGGGTCCTCGTCGTCCACCACCTGCCAGCGCCGGAACGTTTCATAGTCGCCGCTCTGCCGATCGATGGCCACGCGGGCGTCGATCTCGCCGCCATGACGTTTCTTCGTGGCCGAGGCGAGCGCGGCCTCGATCGCCTCGAAGATGATCTCCTTGGCGACACCTTTTTCATTGGAGACCGCCTCCACCACCAGCAGGATCTCTTTGTTCATCACCAACCTCTACTCGCGCGAGCTCAGACGTCCGGCACCAGGCGCGCCTGCTCGATGCTCTCGAGCGGCACGCAGACCTCCTGCCCGTCCTCTTCGATAATCACCTGTTCCTGCCGCAAACCCCGCAGCAGACCCTTGAACTTGCGCCGCCCCTGCAGCGGCGCCGCCAGGCGCACCCGCACCCGGTGCCCGACGAAGCGCTCGTAATCGCGCGCCTTGAACAGCGGGCGGTCCAGGCCCGGCGAGGACACCTCGAGCTGATAGTGCCCGGGTATGGGGTCCTCCACGTCCAGGAGCCCGCTGACCTGATGGCTGACCGCCTCGCAGTCATCCAGAGTGATCCCCTGCTCGCGGTCGATGTACACCCGCAGCAGCTGGTTGGGTTTGTACTCCACACCCACCAGCTCGTAGCCCAGCGCATTCACCGCAGGCTCGATGAGCCCCGCGAGGTTCAGGGGATCCTGATGCATCCAGCCCGCCACAAACAAAAAGTGGGCCCGAGGCCCACTTCGTTATTCTACATCCAACCGCGTTAGCCCGGTATTATATACGGTGTTGCAGTAAACGCCAAGTGCTGGGACTCGTTGGAAAAAGCCCGCCTGCCGGCGCGCACCGCCACGGCTGCACGCGATGGCCGAAAAACGAAACCCCGCCAGGGCGGGGTCTCAGGGTCTGCCGATCGCCCGGCGGCACCGGCGGTGGATTACCCACGACAGCGCCGCCTGCTATGAACGGTTAATTATAGGCGGATCAGCGTCTTCGATCAACGCCCCCGGCCCGGCGTCTGTACCCGGGGCCGCCGGAAGCGGCTATTGCGCCGATGAAGCATCGCCAACCTGGGGGCTGCGGGAAGCCAGGTACTCGGCCACCGCCTTGATCTGCGTGGCGGTGAGCCGGTCCGCCACCGACCGCATCATTTCCCCGGCATCGTTGCGGCGGGTGCCGTTCTGGAACGCCTTGAGCTGCTTCTCCAGATAGCCGGCCCCCTGCCCGGCGATGGGCGGGAAATGAGGCGCGATACCGTGGGCCCCTGGACCGTGACAGCGCACGCAGGCGGGAAGCGATTTGCCCCATTCACCGTTGTGTACGAGGTTCCGCCCCTCCCGGACGAGATCACTGCCGGCAGTCGCGCCGGGGGCCTTCCCGGGAGGCGTCTGTTGGGAAAAATACCGGGCCACCGCCTGGACCTCCTGGGGGCTGAGGGCCTTGGCGATGGGGCCCATGGTGGCGTTGGTACGTGTTCCGTTCTGGAAGTCGTGGAGCTGCTTGGCCAGATAGGTCTCGCTCATCCCGGCGAGCATGGGGAAACCGCCCGCCGGGTTGCCCTGGCCCCGGGCTCCGTGACAGGCCATGCAGGCGGGCGCCCCTTTGCCGTTGCCCTGCATGACGATGGACTGGCCGTCGGCCCCCATCGCCGGTCCGCTGAAAGCCAGCACGCCCGCCGCCAGCCAGGCCAGCCTGCGCCCTGCCCATGCGATCCACGCCTGCCGTCTCAAATCGGATATCGCCCGCACGTTGGCTGCGTTCATAACCTGTCTTCCCTGGTCGATCCGCCCCGCCGGGCGGACCGTATACCCGTCCCGGTGCCTGCCTATATCTATAGCCGCCGGGCCGCCGCCCTCAACCCCCGCCGGGACATGGGATGGTCTGCCCGCGATAGCCGTCGGTCCGGCGCGCCGCCGTCCGTGGTGGCTCGTGGTTGCTATGCTTGTTCCATGAAGCGGCGGGCGGGCGCCGCCCGGCCGCTTTCCCCGATTCGCCACGCAGGGAGCCCATCCATGCCACGGAACGGCAGCGGAGGCCTCGCCCGGGGCCTCTTTCCCCATCTTGCCGGCGCCAACCGGGGCGTACTGGCGCTGTCCGCGGCCCGCCTGGGGGACGCGGTGGGCAACAGCATTCTGTTCATCGTCATCCCCCTTTATGTGGCGCGCCTGCCGGCACCCAGGCTGCCCTTTCCCGAGACCATCCGGGCGGGGGTGCTGATTTCCGCCTTCGGCATGGTTGCCGCCGGCGCCCAGCCGCTCGCGGCGTTCCTGAGCGACCGCAGCGACCGGCGCAAGCCCTTTATCATGGCGGGCCTGCTGGTCATGGCCCTGAGCACCCTGGGTTTCGTGTTCGCGGGACGTTTCGTGGACCTGCTGGCCCTGCGCGCGTCCCAGGGTCTGGGGCTGGCGATCACCCTGCCCGCTTCCCTGGCCATCCTGGCCCGCCACAGCGAAATGGGCACCCGGGGCGGTTCCATG
>DATFLG010000207.1:0-7401 GCA_035267985.1 Gammaproteobacteria bacterium
CAGCAGGCGCCGCGCCGGCGAGAGCGCCGTCGGCGACGTCACCGGGCACACCTGGGACGAGGACCTGCAGGAGTACAACAACCCGCTGCCGCGCTGGTGGCTGTGGCTGTTCAACATCACGCTGGTATTCGCGGTCATCTATCTGATCCTGTATCCGGGGCTGGGTGAGTACCGCGGCCTTCTGGGATGGACCGAGGAACAGCAGTACCAGAGCCAGATGCAGCAGGCCGAGGCCAAGTACGGGCCTCTGTTCGCCAAGTATGCGGGGGAACCCATCCCGGCCCTGAGCAAGGATCCGCAGGCCATGGAGACCGGCCAGCGGCTGTTCGTCAACTACTGCGCCAGCTGCCACGGCTCGGACGCCCGCGGGGGGCCGGGCTTCCCCAACTTGACCGATAACGACTGGCTGCACGGGGGCAGCCCCCAGGCCATCGAGAAGACCATCCTCGACGGGCGCCAGGGCACCATGCCCGCATGGGGCGCCGTGCTGGGCGAGGAGGGCGTACGCCAGGTGGCGGCCTACGTGATGAGCCTGAGCGGCCGCCAGGTGGACGCCAAGCTGGCCGAGGCCGGCCGGTCCAGGTTCCAGACCTACTGCATCGCCTGCCATGGCGCGGACGGCAAGGGGAATCAGCAGATCGGCGCGCCCAACCTGACGGACGACACCTGGCTGTACGGCGGCTCGCCCGGGGTGATCCGCCAGAGCATCGCCCAGGGCCGCAACGGGCGGATGCCGGCCCACCGCGACTTCCTGGGCGAGGACAAGGTGCATCTGCTGGCGGCCTATGTCTACAGCCTGTCGGCAGGCCAATCCCAATAGCCGGCACCCGGGGGCGACGGGCGCCGGTGCCTGTCGCCCCCATACCGGCCCTCCCCGCCCCCGCCTCTGAGGCGCGAGGCGCGGGAATCCCGAGCGTTCTTCGATGAGCACCCAGCCCAAGCAAACTCAGTCCGGTTCCCAGGCGCCCGACCAGGTGCAGGCGGACCTGTACGAAAAGCGCCAGAAGATCTATCCGCGGGAGGTCCACGGCGTCTTCGCGAGGCTGCGGGTGCTGGGGATGGTCAGCCTGCTGGGCATCTACTACGGGCTGCCCTGGTTGAGCTGGGACGGGCGCCAGGCAGTGCTCTTCGACCTTCCGGCCCGCAAATTCTATATCTTCAACCTGACCTTCTGGCCCCAGGATTTCTTCTACCTGGCGGTGCTGCTGATCATCGCCGCACTGACCTTGTTCTTCTTCACCGCACTGGCCGGGAGGCTGTGGTGCGGCTACGCCTGCCCCCAGACCGTGTGGACCGAGATCTTCATGTGGATGGAGCGGCGCATCGAGGGCGACCGGGCCCGGCAGATGAAACTGGACAAGGCGCCGTGGTCGGTCCGGAAACTGGGCATCAAGTCCGCCAAGCACGGCACCTGGATCGCGTTTTCGCTGTACACCGGCTTTACCTTCGTGGGCTATTTCACGCCCATCCACACCCTCGGCCACGAGCTGTTCACCCTGAGCATGGGCCCCTGGGAAACCTTCTGGGTGCTGTTCTACGGCCTGGCCACCTACGGCAACGCCGGATGGATGCGCGAACAGGTCTGCATCTACATGTGTCCCTACGCGCGCTTCCAGAGCGCCATGTTCGACCGCAACACCCTGATCATCTCCTACGATGTCGGGCGCGGCGAGCCGCGCGGCTCGCGCAGGCGCGATGCGGACCACCGGGCTCTGGGCATGGGTGACTGCATCGACTGCACGCTCTGCGTGCAGGTCTGTCCCACCGGCATCGACATCCGTGACGGCCTGCAATACCAGTGCATCGGCTGCGCAGCCTGCGTGGACGTATGCGATCAGGTCATGGACAAGATGGACTATCCCCGCGGGCTGATCCGCTACACCACGGAAAACGCCATGGAGGGAGTGCCGGGCCGGGTGCTGCGACCGCGCATCGTGGTCTACGCCCTGCTGCTGATGGTGCTGGCCGGCGGGCTGTTTTACGCCATTTCCCAGCGGGTTCCCCTGGAGCTGGACGTGCTGCGCGACCGCAACGTGCTGTACCGGGAGGTAGCCGGAGGCCTGGTGGAGAATACCTACACGTTGAAGGTGATCAACATGGACGAGCGCAGCCACCGCTACACCCTGAGCGTTGAGGGAATTCCGCAGCTGGCCGTCGCCGGCGGCGCCAGGACCATCGAGGTGCCGGCCGGAGAGGTGAAGGCGGTGCCCGTAGCGGTGCGGACCGATCCGGTGCACCTGAGCCGTGCGAGCACCCAGATCCGCTTCAGCCTGCAGGCGTTGGACGCACCCGGACTGAGGGCGACCGGGATCAGCCGGTTCATCGGGCCGGCGGCCGGGGGCCGTCCGTGAACAAAAGGAGCAACCCGTGAGCGAGGACATCAAGCCGTGGTACCGCCAGTTCTGGCCCTGGTTCCTTATCGCCCTGCCGGCGAGCGCAGTGGCCGCCGGGATCGCCACCCTGGTGATCGCCATCGAGCACCCGGACGGGCTGGTGGTGGATGACTACTACAAGCAGGGCCTGGCCATCAATCGGGTGCTGGCCAGGGACCAGCGGGCACAGCGTCTGGGGCTGTCGGCGCTGGTGCGCTATAACCCGGAGACCGAAACCCTGGCGGTGCAGCTTCAGTCGGCGCAGCCCCTCGGACGCCCGGCGCTGACCATCACCCTGGCCCATCCCACCCGCGCCCATCTCGACCGGGTGCTCACCCTGGGCGCGGATGCCCGGGGCGCGTACCGCGCGGCGCTGACGGATCTGCCGCCGGGACTGTGGCATATGACCATCGAGCCCCCGGACCGGGACTGGCGCCTGACGGGGCGGGTGCAGCTGCCCGAACGCGCCCAGACCCGGCTGGTGGCGGGAACGGACTGGTGACGGCCAGGGGGGAACCGGCGTGGCAGGCACAGAGAGAACGATCCATGAGCACAACCCGAAGCGACACTGAGATTCCCGCCGTGCAGCAGGTGGCGGCGGTGCTGTGGCCGTCGTTCCTGATGTCGGCGCTGGCCACGGTGCTGTTTTTCACTGCGTTCGATCCCAGGGACATGCTGGCCGCGACCCGGTTTGCCGAGATGAGCCGTCTGGGCGCCTACACGGTGGGGTTCTTCCTGTTCTGGCTGCTCACCACCGTCAGCAGCGCCCTGACCTGCTACTTCCGCCGCCCCTGCGCCGACCCGAACCGGCGCCCCTCATGATCGGGGCGGGACCTGCAGCCAGAAGGTCACCGGCCCGTCGTTGACCAGGCTGACCTGCATGTCGGCGCCGAACACACCACTGCCCACGTCCCCGTGGCGGGTTCCGGCCTGCTCCACCAGGTACTCGAACCAGCGAGCCCCCTCGGCCGGGTCGGCGGCCGGCGTGAAACCGGGCCGCGTCCCCTTGCGGGTGTCGGCGGCCAGTGTGAACTGGGGCACCAGCAGCAATCCGCCGCCGCAATCGGAAAGGCTGCGGTTCATGCGCCCCTGGGGGTCCGGAAACACCCGGTAGCTCAGCAGCCGCTCCAGCAGGCGGTCCGCTTCGGCGGCGGCGTCGCCGCGCTCCACCCCCACCAGCACCAGCAGCCCCGGCCCGATGCCGGCGATGGGCTGCCCGCCCACCGACACCTCGGCCCGGCTCACCCGCTGGAGCAGCCCGATCACGGGCCGCTCACCACTGGCGGTCGCGCACCAGCTCGCCCCGGAACCCGAAGCCGGCCACCACGCCGGCCACCAGCAGGCCCACCAGGATCAGCCCCGGCCCGACGCCCGTGTTCAGCACGGCGCCCGCCCAGGAGACGTCGAAGGCCTGCAGGTAGAGCATGCCGGAATGCAGCAGCGCCCCCAGGATGAAGATCCAGCTCACTGCCTGCTTGACCAGGGGGGCGGCCGCAATGAAGCAAAGCACCAGGCCGACCACAATGTTGAGCACCGACTCCAGATTGCCATGGGTGTGGGGCCCGCCCTTGATGGCATCGATGGGGGCCTGGGCATTGAGCACCTTGTTCAGGGCCAGCAGGGCGTGGGCGTCGGCCTTGCCGATTTCCGCCCCGGTCATGGGCGCCAGGGTGTTCTGGTTCTCGAACCCGGCACTGGCCGAGAGCTGCAGGTCGCCCATGACCTTCTGCTTCTGGACCTGGGCCTGCTGCACTGCCGGGAACAACTGGGTGATCATGTACGGTCCCAGGGCCGCGGTGAGCACCAGATAGAGAAAACCGAAGACGATGTTCTTCCTGCCGATCATGATTGCCCTCCCTTTGCCTGGCGGCAATGCCGGGTAAGCCTGATCCTACAAAAATTTCTGTTAATTGCCGACTGTCAGCCCGAAGACCCTGTGCCAGGATACCGGTGAGGCGCACGGCAGTGAACGCTGTGCGGCAGCAGGGATAAGAACAGCCAGGCTGCATGCCACCCGTTCCGGCAGGACGCCGGGGTGTGCACCTGCGTTGTCCAGGGATGGCGCAACAATGCCTGCACCCAACAGGCTCATCACCACCCGGCCTCCGGCCGGGTTTTTTTCGTCTGCCCGCCGGGGCGCCATCCGGGCGGTCCGGCAGCCACTCGCCATGCCGAATACAGAAAAGGCGCCCCGCGGGGCGCCTTTTCCGATCCCGGGCCCCGAGGGGGCCGGTGCGGGCACGTCAGATAAACAGACAGACGTCCGAATCCTTGGCCACCGGCAGGAAGTAGGTGGCACCCACGTAGTCGGTCACTTCCGGAATGAAGTCGTCCTTCGAGAAGCCGAAGACGTCCACCGTCATCTGGCAGGCCACCATTTTGACGTCCGCCTCGATGCACAGCTCCCGCAGCTCGTCGACGGAAGCCACACCCTTGTTCTTGAAGGTTTTCTTCATCAGGGAGGTGGCAACGTTCTCGAAACCGGGGATGCCGGCCATGACCAGGTTCGGCATGGGCCAGTTGATGTTCTGGAACCACTTGGGTCCGAAGGGCATCTTCATGGGCATGGAGGGGTTGCCCAGGGGGCTGACGTTGGAGTCCACGTTCTTCTTCAGGAGCAGCAGCCCGTAGAAGGTGAAGAAAATGGTCGTCTCCCAACCCAGGGCCGCAGCCGTGGAGGCCAGGATGAAGGGGGGGTAGGCCCAGTCCAGCGTGCCCTTGGTGGCGATGATCGCCATGGACGGCGTCTTGCTTTCTTCGATTTCCTTAAGCTTGGTGGGCAGCAGCTCATCGAGCTTCTGACTCAGCCACTGATCCATCTGAGGATTGTCCTGCATCTGCTCGGCTGACGTTGACATCGTTGGTTCCTCCTCCTCACCGCGTTGTTTGGTTCACTCACAATGCTGCACGCCTTCTCCGCAGGAAGGCTTCCGTCAAGGCCCTGAAAAAGCTACTGCCCTGCAGGCGGATGCCCGCCGGCGGCCACAGCCTGCGCCGCGGGGGAACCACCCATAATAGTTATCAATAGAGACATAAACCCGAAATTTATTATATTGATGCCTTCTGTAGGCGTCAACGCAGGCGGCCGACGGCCCGTCAGCTGTCCGCCGCCGCCTGCTCGACCCCTTCTCCGGAGATGATCTGGTCCATCAGCCGCAGCCCCGCGAACGCGTCCTTGGCGTAGTGGACCTTTTCCGGCTCGGTGTACGCCTTGCGGCAGTCCTCTTCCACGTACCGGCGGGTGAGGGCCGCGCCGCCGAGCAGCACCTGCATGTCCAGCCCCTCCCGGCGCATCTCCTCGAGGTTCTCACGCATGATCACCGTGGACTTCACCAGCAGTCCGGACATGCCGACCGCGTCGGCATTATGCTCGCGCGCCGCCTCCACAATGTTGTTGAGCGGTTGCTTGATGCCCAGGTTGACCACCTTGTAGCCGTTGTTGGTGAGGATGATGTCCACCAGGTTCTTGCCGATGTCGTGCACATCCCCTTTGACGGTCGCCAGGACGATGATCCCTTTCTCCTGGCCCGCGATCTTCTCCATGTGGGGCTCCAGGTGCGCCACCGCCGCCTTCATGGTCTCCGCGGACTGGAGCACGAAGGGCAGCTGCATCTCGCCGGCGCCGAACAGCTCGCCGACCACCTTCATGCCGTTCAGCAGGAACGTGTTGATGATCTCCAGGGGCGGATATTTCTCCATGGCCCGGTCCAGGTCCTCGTCCAGACCCTGGCGGTCACCGTCGATGATGCGCTGCTCCAGGGCTTCCTCCACGGTGGCGGGCTTCTTCTTTTCCTCCACCGTGGCCTCGACGCCCTTGAACAGGTCCACGAACCGCAGCAGTGGATCCTGGCCGTCGCGCCAGTTGTTGAAGATCAGATCCTCGGCCGCCTCACGCTGGGCCTCGTCGATCTTGTGCAGCGGCGCGATCTTGGAGACGTGAATGATGGCCGCCGTCATGCCCCGGCGCTGGGCATGATGGAGGAACACCGAGTTGAGCACGTGCCGGGCCGCCGGCTTCAGCCCGAAGGAGATGTTGGACAGACCCAGCAGGATCTGACATTCGGGCAGCTCCTTGCTGATGCGCTCGATCGCATCCAGGGTGTTCTTGCCGTGGTTGCGGTCCGCTTCCACGCCGGTGCAGATGGTGAAGGTCAGGGGATCGAAGATCAGGTCCCCCGGGGGCAGGCCGTACTGGTTCACCGCGAAGTCGTACAGTCGGTGGGCGATGCGCAGCTTCTCGTCCACCTCCTTGGCCATGCCATCCTCGTCGATGGTCAGGCCGATGACGGCCGTGCCGAACTTCTTGGCCATCTGCAGGACCGTGTGGGCCTTCTCTTCCCCGTCCTCGAAATTGATGGAGTTGATGATGCTCTTGCCCCCCAGCAGCCTCAGTGCGGTCTCCAGCACCGGCGTCTCGGTGGAGTCGATGACCAGGGGAACGGTGACCTGGCCGCGGTAGCGGGTGAGCACCTCCGTCATGTCGCTGGCCTCGGGCCGGCCCACGTAGGCCACGCACACGTCCAGGGCATGGGAGCCTTCCTTGACCTGGTCACGTCCGACGGCGGTCAGCGCGTCCCAGTTCTCCTCGGCCAGCAGTTCGCGGAACTTCTTGGAGCCGTTGGCGTTTGAGCGCTCGCCCACGGCGAACACCGCATTCTCCTGGCGCAGGGGCACCGAGTTGTACAGGGAGCTGACCGCCGGGGTCAGCTGCACGTCATCGCGCCGCTTGGCGGCCGGCTCCGAGCGAGCATCGAGCATCGCCCGGACCCGGGCAATATGCTCGGGGCCGGTGCCGCAGCAGCCGCCGATCAGGTTGACCCCGTCCTCGTCCACGAAGCGCTGGTGCCAGTCGGCCAGCTCGTCGGGCAGCAGGGGATATTCGGTCTTGCCGTCCACCAGCATGGGCAGCCCGGCGTTGGGCATCACCGAGATCAGCCCCGGCCAGTTTTCCGACAGGTACTGGACATGCTCGGCCATCTCCGCGGGGCCGGTGGCGCAGTTCAGGCCGATGGCGTCCACTCCCATGGCC
>DATFLG010000208.1:0-12355 GCA_035267985.1 Gammaproteobacteria bacterium
GAACACGTCGTAGTAGTCCAGGCTGTTGAAGTACATGAGCACCGCCGCGATGCCCAGCAGGAACCCGAAGTCGCCGACGCGGTTGACCAGGAAGGCCTTCAGATTGGCGTAGATGGCCGACGGGCGGGTATACCAGAAGCCGATCAGCAGGTAGGAGACCAGGCCCACCGCTTCCCAGCCGAAGAACAGCTGCAGGAAGTTGTTGGACATGACCAGCATCAGCATGGAAAAGGTGAACAGCGCGATGTAGGCGAAAAAGCGCTGGTAGCCCGGATCGTCCTCCATGTAGCCGATGGTGTAGATATGCACCATCAGGGAGACGAAAGTCACCACCACCATCATCAGGGCGGTGAGCCGGTCGATCAGAAAGCCGATCTCCATGTGCACGCCGCCGGTGACCATCCACGTATACACCGTCGCGTTATAGGCATCGGCGCCGTCGAAGACCATGTGCTTGACCACCACCAGTGACAGCACGAAGGCGACGGCCACGCCGATGATGGTGGCCCAATGAGCCCCGGCGCGTCCGATCTTCCTGCCGAATAGGCCGGCGATGATGGCGCCGGCCAGCGGGGCAAGGGGAATGGCGAGATAGACGTTTTCCATGGCGCTATCCCTTCATGCTGTTCAGGTCATTGACGTTGATGGTCTGCTTGTTGCGGAACAGCACCACCAGGATGGCCAGGCCGATGGCCGCCTCGGCGGCGGCGACCGTCAGGATGAAGAACACGAACACCTGCCCCGCGGAATCCCCCAGAAAATGGGAGAAGGCGATGAAGTTCATGTTCACCGCCAGCAGCATGAGCTCGATCGCCATCAGCAGGATGATGACGTTCTTGCGGTTCAGGAAGATCCCCGCCACGCTGAGGGCGAACAGGATCGCCCCGAGCACCAGATAGTCCGATAACGCAATCATCCGTTCACCCCTTCTCTTTCAGTCTCCGCCGCCGGCGCGGCCGCGCGGGGCCCTGCCGCCCATGGCCGGGCCGTCGTACCCGGGCGGATCAATTCCTCGAATCCCGTGTAGTGCCGAACGCCGCCTGTCCGATGCCCTGTCAGCGGCGCTTCTCCGAAGCCATTTTCACCAGGCGCACCCGGTCTTCCCGGCGCACCGTGACCTGCTGGGCCGGATCCTGGTACTTGGTCTCCCCCCGCCGGCGCATGGTCAGGGCGATGGCGGCGACGATGGCCACCAGCAGAATGACCGATGCGATCTCGAACGGATATACGTACTGGGTGTAGAGCAGATTGCCCAGCATGCGGGTGTTGCTCACGCCCGGCTGGGGCATGGGCGCCGGCATCTTTTCGGGTCCGAAGAAACGCGCTCCCACCACGAAGGACATCTCCAGCGCCATCAGCAGCGCCACGCCGATGCCCAGGGGCAGATAGCGGGTGAAGCCTTCCTTGATGGGCGCGGTATTGATGTCCAGCATCATCACCACGAACAGGAACAGCACCATCACCGCCCCCACGTAGACCAGCACCAGGGTGATGGCCAGGAACTCCGCCCGCAGCAGCAGCCACAGGGCCGAGGTGGTGAAGAAGGCCAGCACCAGATGCAGGGCCGCGTGCACGGGGTTGCGCACGGTGATCACGCGGAACGCGGCGTACACCAGAATCGCCGCGAACACGTAGAAAACGAATTGCTGGAACGTCATACCCGGTCCACCCGTTGTTGTCCTGATGCCACGCTCAGCGGTAGCGGGCGTCGGCCGCCCGGTCCGCCGCGAGCTGGGCCTCGCATTTGTCGCCCACCGCCAGCAGCTTGTCCTTGGTCATGATCTGCTCGCCGCGGTTCTCGAAGTGATACTCGTAGATCCGGGTCTCGACGATGGAGTCCACGGGGCACGATTCCTCGCAGAAGCCGCAGAAGATGCATTTGAACAGATCGATATCGTAGCGGGTGGTGCGCCGGGTGCCGTCGTCCCGGGGCGCGGCCTCGATGGTGATGGCCAGCGCCGGACACACCGCCTCGCACAGCTTGCAGGCGATGCAGCGCTCCTCGCCGTTGGGGTAACGGCGCAGGGCGTGCAGCCCCCGGAAACGGGGCGACTGGGGGGTCTTCTCCTCCGGGTACTGAACAGTGATCTTGCGGGCGAACAGGTACTTGCCCGTCAGACGCAGCCCCAGCAACAGCTCCCAGAGCAGCAGGCTTTTGAAGTAATGGCGGATCGTCTTCATCGTAGTTGCCTCGCTCGTTGCGGCCCTCAGGCGAACCAGGGACCGAGCTTGGTCACGACCGCTACCCCTTCGACCAGCAGCCAGACGATAGTGATGGGGATGAACACCTTCCAGCCCAGGCGCATGATCTGGTCATAGCGGTAGCGGGGGAAGGTGGCCCGGAACCACAGGAAGAAGAACAGGAAGAAGCAGGTCTTCAGCACGAACCAGACCAGCCCGGGCACCCAGGCAAAGGCGGTCTGCAGGCCGGCGATGCCCTGGAACGGGGACAGCCAGCCTCCGGCAAACAGGATGGTGGCCAGAGCCGAGATCAGGATCATGTTGGCGTACTCGGCCAGGAAGAACACCGCGAACGCCATCCCCGAGTATTCCACGTGGAAGCCGGCGACAATCTCGGACTCGCCTTCGGCCACGTCGAAGGGCGCGCGGTTGGTTTCGGCCACCCCGGAGATGAAATACACCAGGAAAAGCGGCAGCAGGGGCAGCCAGAACCAGTGCACGATGCTGCCGCTCTGGGCCAGCACGATCTCGCGCAGGTTCAGGCTGCCGGCGGCCATCAGCACCCCCACCAGGGCGAAGCCCATGGCGATCTCGTAGGCCACGATCTGGGCCGCCGAGCGCATGGCGCCCAGGAAGGCGTACTTGGAGTTGGCCGCCCAACCCGCAATGATCACTCCGTACACGCCCATGGAAGTCAGTGCGAGCACGTACAGCAGCCCGGCGTCGATGTTGGCCAGCACCAGATGATCACTGAAGGGGATCACCGCCCAGGCGGCCAGGGCCGGGCCGATGGACAGCATGGGGGCGATCACGAACAGGTAACGGTTGGCGTTGCTGGGAAGGATGATCTCCTTCATCAGCAGCTTCACCGCGTCGGCGATAGGCTGCAGCAGCCCCATGGGGCCCACCCGGTTGGGCCCGATGCGCACCTGTATGGAGCCGATGATCCGACGCTCGGCGTAGGTCAGGTAGGCGACCGCCAGCATCAGCGGCACCACGATGACCAGGATCTTTGCAACGATCAGGGCCGGAGTCCCGATCAGGTCCAAGACTGTCTCACTCATGTTCGCTCAAGTCGCCAATGCCTGCCCGCCGTGCGGGCGTTGTCGTCAGGCCCTGCTCAGCTCCACCGGGCCGAAGGCCGGCCCCAGGGTCGTGCTCGCGGGACGCGCGGCGGCGATCCACACGCAGCCCCGGGGCACCCGCTCGTCGATGACCACGGCCAGGGTGGCCTGGCACTCGCCCTGGCGCACCGCCACCGTGTCGCCCTCGGCCACGCCCCGGGCCTCGGCCTCGGCGGCGCACAGACGCGCCGCGGCGTCGGCTCCGTCATCGGTGGCCTGCAGGGCCGGGGCGCGGCGCACCAGCGCGTCGCAAGCATAGATGGGCACATCGCCGATGCGCTGCAGCTGCGCTGCCGGCACCGCGCCGGCCACCGGCCCGGCGGCCATGCGGTTGTCGGCCTTGGCCTCCACCCGGTTGCGCAGCTCGTCGCGCACCTGCTCGGAGGACAGGTAATCAAAGCCCGCCAGCTCCAGCAGGTTGCCCAGCACCCGCAGCACCTTCCAGCCCGGGCGGCTCTCCCCCACCGGTCGGGCGGCGCCGCCGAAGCTCTGCCAGCGCCCTTCGAAGTTCACCAGCGTGCCCGAGGTCTCGGCGAAGGTGCCCACCGGCAGCAGCACATGGGCATAGGCCTTCATGGCCTCGGTGGCAAAGGGGGTGAACACGGCCGTGAACTCGGCGCCGTCCAGGGCGCGCCGGGCGCCGCAGGGGTCGGCGCAGTCGTACTCGGGCTCCACGCCGAACAGCATATAGCCCTTGCGGGGCTGCGCCAGCATGGCCCGGGCGTCCAGGCCGGCCTTGTCGCGCGCCTGCCCGCCGGCAGCGCGATGGGGCAGCGCACCGGCCAGCCAGCCGCCGGCGCTGCCCGACAGGTGGCCCAGCACCGCGCCGGTATGCTCGGCGATCACCCCGGCCAGGGCCCGCAGGGTGGAGAAGGCCGGGTGGGCAAAGGCGGAATCGCCCAGCAGCACCGTGGCGCGCTCGCCCCCGGCCAGGGCCTGGGCCATGGCCTGGTGGTTCTCCTGCGGGTTCGCCTTGCCGATCACCTCGGCCAGAGCGGCGGGCACACTCGCCCCCTTGGCGGCCAGCGCTGCGGCGGCCACCGCCGCAGCTCGTCCACCATCTGGGCGGGACCGGCAATGGCCCGGGCGGCCACCGGGAAGCGGAAGTCGTAGTCCACCGGATTGACGAACATCAGCCGCGCGCCGTTCAAAGCCGCCTTGCGCAGGCGGTGGGCGGCGATGGGCTGCTCCTTGCGCACGTTGGAGCCCACCAGCAGGGCGGCGTCCACCTGCTCCAGGTCCTCGATGGACTGACCCAGCCAGGGGAACAGGGGCGCGCGCTCGTCATCGGTGAAATCCACCTGGCGCAGCCGGTGGTCCACGTTGGCGCAGCCCAGGGCGCCGGCCAGGCGGCTGATCAGGTACAGCTCCTCCGCGGTGGCCCCGGGGGCGGCCAGCACGCCCAGCTGCTCCGCCCCGTGCCCGGCGGTGATCCTGCGCAGCCCGTCGGCCACCGCCTGAAGCGCGTTCTCCCAGTCGGTCTCCTGCCAGGTGCCGTTCACCTTCACCATGGGCGTCTGCAGACGGTCTTCGCTGTGGATGCCCTGGTAGCTGAAGCGGTCCCGGTCCGAGAGCCAGACCTCGTTGACCTGCTCGTTGTCCCGGGGCACCACCCGCAGGGCCTCGCCACGGCGGGTATGCACGAAGAGATTGGAGCCGACGGCGTCATGGGGGGAGACGGTGGCGTGCTGGGTCATCTCCCAGGCCCGGGCCCGAAAGCGGAACGGCTTGGAGGTCAGGGCGCCCACGGGACACAGGTCGATGACGTTGCCGGACATCTCGGACTCGATGGCCCGCTCCACGTAGGTGCCGATCTCCATGCCCTCGCCGCGGCCGGTGCCGCCCAGCTCCTTGTAGCCGGCGATCTCGTCGAGAAAGCGCACGCAGCGGGTACAGTGGATGCAGCGCGTCATGTCGGTGGCAATGAGCGGACCGATGTCCTTGTCCTTCACCACCCGCTTCTTCTCGCTGAAGCGCGAGACGCTGCGCCCGTAGCCCAGGGCCAGGTCCTGCAGCTCGCATTCGCCGCCCTGATCGCAGATGGGACAGTCCAGGGGATGGTTGATGAGCAGGAACTCCATCACCGCCCGCTGGGCGTCCCGGGCGTAGTCGGACTGGGTGAAGACCTTCATGCCGTCCATCACCGGCGTAGCGCAGGCGGGAAGCGGCTTGGGAGCCTTCTCCACCTGCACCAGGCACATGCGGCAGTTGGCCGCCACCGACAGCTTGCTGTGGTAGCAGAATCTCGGGACGTACACCCCGGCGGCGTCGGTGACCTCGATGAGCATCTGGCCCTTGCGGGCCTGCATCGGAATGCCGTCAACCTCGATGTTGACCAGATCCTCGTCGGGAATCTCGGGCTTGGCGCTCATGCCGCGGCTCCCTTGCTGGCGCCTCCGACCATGCAGGTCTTGTGCTTGATGTGGTACTCGAACTCATCCCGGAAGTGCTCCACGAAGCTCTGCACCGGCCAGGCCGCCGCATCGCCGAAGGCGCAGATCGTGTGGCCCTCGATCTGCCGGGAGGCGCTCTCCAGCAGCTCCAGGTCCTCCATGCGGCCCTGGCCCTCCTCGATGCGCTTGATCACCCGGTACATCCAGCCGGTGCCCTCCCGGCAGGGGGTGCACTGGCCGCAGGATTCGGCGAAGTAGAAACGCGCGATGCGCATCAGGGCGCGCACCATACAGGTGGAGTCGTCCATCACGATCACCCCCCCGGAGCCCACGGCCGAGCCCGCCTTGGCCAGGGAGTCGTAATCCATGTCCGCGGCCATGATCGCCTCGGCCGGCATTACCCGCATGGACGAGCCGCCGGGGATCACCGCCTTGAGCTTGCGCCCTTCGCGCACGCCGCCGGCCAGCGCCAGCAGATCCCGGAACGGCATCCCCATGGGGACCTCGTAGTTCCCGGGCTTGTTCACATGACCGGAGACGGAAAAGATCTTCATGCCGCCGTTGTTGGGCTTGCCCAGGTTCAGGAACCATTCGCCGCCATTGCGGATGATGGCCGGCACCGAGGCCAGGGTCTCGGTGTTTTTGATGGTGGTGGGCTTGCCGTAGAGGCCGAAGTTGGCCGGGAACGGCGGCTTGTAGCGGGGCTGACCCTTCTTGCCCTCCAGGGAGTTGAGCAGGGCCGTCTCCTCGCCGCAGATGTAGGCCCCGGCACCCAGGTGGCTGTACAGGTCGAAGTCCACGCCACTGCCCTGGACGTCGCGGCCCAGCAGGCCGGCCTCGTAGGCCTCCTTCAGGGCCCGCTCGAAGCGCTCGTAGGGCTCGTGATGGAACTCGCCACGCATGTAGTTGTAGCCCACGGTGGCGCCGATAGCATAGCCGGCGATGGCCATACCCTCGATCAGCGCGTGAGGGTTGTAGCGCAGGATGTCCCGGTCCTTGCAGGTGCCCGGCTCCGACTCGTCGGAGTTGCACACGATGTACTTCTGGCCCGGGGCGTTGCGGGGCATGAAGCTCCACTTGAGGCCGGTGGGGAAGCCGGCGCCGCCGCGCCCGCGCAGGGCCGACTTCTTCACCTCCTCGATGATCTCCTCCTGGGGCGTCTTGTCCCGCAGGATCTTCTTCCACGCCTCGTAGCCCCCGACCTTGAGATAGTTCTCCAGGGTCCAGGGCTCGTCGAATTTCAGCGTTGCGAAACAGATTTCGTTAGCCATCGGATCACTCCAGGCCGTCGAGGATTTGGTCCACTTTCTCGGGCGTGAGATGTTCGTGGTAGTGCCCGTCCACCACCATCATCGGGCCGCCCGCGCAGGCGGCCAGGCACTCCTCCTCGATCTTCAGGGTGATGCGCCCGTCCGGCGTGGTCTCCCCCAGCCGGATGCCCAGCTTCTTTTCCACATGGGCCACGATCTCGTCGGCCCCGCACAGCATGCAGGAGATGTTGTTGCATACCGAGATCTCATGGCGCCCCACCGGCTCCAGGTTGAGCATGGAATAGAAGGTGGCCACCTCGTACACGGACACCGGCGGCATATCCAGGTAGTCGGCCACCGCATCCATGATCTCGTTGGTGAGCGAGCCGTCATGGTGGTGCTGGGCGATGGTGAGCGCGCTGATCACCGCGGACTGCTTCTGGTCCGGCGGATACTTGGCCAGCCACTGGTCGATTTGCGCCCGCGCCTCGGCGGGCAGCAGGTCGGATTTGCGTTGTGCGTGTTCCTGAGCCATCAGCGGTCGATCTCTCCAAACACGATGTCCTGGGTGCCGATGACGGCTACCACGTCTGCCAGCATGTGGCCGCGCACCATCTCGTCGAGCCCGGCGAGATGGGCGAATCCCGGCGCCCGGACTTTGAGGCGGTAGGGCTTGTTGGATCCGTCGGATACCAGATACACGCCGAACTCGCCCTTGGGATGCTCCACCGCGGCGTAGGCTTCGCCTTCCGGCACGCAGTACCCCTCGGTGAACAGCTTGAAATGATGAATCAGCGACTCCATGTCCGCCTTCATCTCTTCGCGGGCCGGCGGCGTGATCTTGTGGTCCTCGATCATGACCGGACCCGGATTGGCGCGCAGCCAGTCGATGCACTGCTTGATGATGCGGTTGGACTGGCGCATCTCCTCGATGCGCACCAGATAGCGGTCGTAGGAGTCGCCGTTGGTGCCCACCGGAATGTCGAAATCGAGCTGGTCGTAGACCTCGTAGGGCTGCTTTTTGCGCAGGTCCCACTCCACGCCGGAACCGCGCAGCATAGGGCCGGTGAAGCCCATCTGCAGGGCGCGCTCCGCGGAAACCACACCGATGCCCACGGTCCGCTGCTTCCAGATGCGGTTGTCGGTGAGCAGGGTTTCGTACTCATCGACGCAGGTCGGGAAACGGTTGGTGAAGTCCTCGATGAAGTCGAGCAGCGTCCCCTGGCGGTTGCGGTTCATGCGCTCGACGTCTCTGGCACTGTGCCACTTCGAGGGCTGGTACTTGGGCATGGTCTCGGGCAGATCGCGATACAGCCCGCCCGGACGGTAGTAGGTCGCGTGCATGCGGGTGCCCGAGACCGCCTCGTAGCAGTCCATCAGGTCCTCGCGCTCGCGGAAGGCGTAAAGGAACATCGTCATGGCGCCCACATCCAGGGCATGGGCGCCTATCCAGAGCAGGTGGTTGAGGATGCGGGTGACCTCGTCGAACAGCACCCGTATGTACTGGGCCCGAATGGGCGGCTCGATGCCCAGCAGCTTCTCGATGGCCAGCACGTAGCCGTGCTCGTTGCACATCATGGACACATAGTCGAGGCGGTCCATGTAGCCGATGCTCTGATTGAAAGGCTTGCTCTCGGCAAGCTTCTCCGTCGCCCGGTGCAGCAGACCGATATGGGGGTCGGCGCGCTGAATCACCTCGCCGTCCATCTCCAGCACCAGACGCAGCACGCCGTGGGCCGCCGGGTGCTGGGGACCGAAGTTCAAGGTGAAATTGCGAATTTCTGGCATGGCGCGTTTCGCTCAGTTCGGCAACGGAATTTGACGGGACGCTGGTGCCCGGATGAGTGGCTGACTCCGGAAAGGCCTAGGATTCGGGCACGGCCGGGCCGGCATGGCCCGCCTGCGCTTCGCGCCGTTCCTTGCGGATGACCCGCGGCACCAGCACCCGCGGCTCTATGCTCACCGGCTGGTAGACCACGCGCTGCTTTTCGGCGTCGTAGCGCACCTCGACATTGCCAATGAGGGGAAAGTCCTTGCGGAAGGGATGGCCGACGAACCCGTAGTCGGTCAGCAGCCGGCGCAGGTCGGGATGACCGTCGAACAGAATGCCGTACAGATCGAACGCCTCGCGCTCGTACCAGTCGGCGCTGGACCAGATCCCCACCACCGAATCCAGCACCGGCAGAGCGTCGTCGGGCGCGTACACCCGCACCCGCACCCGGTGGTTGCGGCTGACGGACAGCAGTTGATACACCGCCGCGAACCGGCGGCCCGCGCTGGGCTCCTCCACCGACAGGTCCCGGTCCAGGCCCGCCAGCCGTCCGAAGCTGGTGGGGTCCACGCCCCGGGAAAAACCATGGCCGGTGGCCTCCTCGGTCTCCCATTCGTCCTTGCCGTAGGCCAGGTAGTCGACGCCGCACACGTCGATCAGGATCTCGAAGGCCAGCTCCGGCTCGTCGCGCAGGGCCGTGAACACCTCCAGCATGTGTTCGCGCGGGACCTCGACGGTGACCTCTCCGAGGTCCACGGCACAGGACTCCAGCTTGCCTTCAAAGCGCGTGCGGATCAGTTCGGCCAGGGACTCGGGTGCATCTGCCATCGTTCGGACCTCAACGGGCGATCGTGTTGGTGCGTCGGATCTTGTTCTGCAGCTGGATAATGCCGTAGAGCAGCGCCTCGGCGGTGGGCGGACAGCCCGGCACGTAGATGTCCACCGGCACGATGCGGTCGCAGCCGCGCACCACGGCATAGGAATAGTGGTAGTACCCGCCGCCGTTGGCGCAGGAACCCATGGAGATCACCCAGCGCGGCTCGGCCATCTGGTCGTAGACCTTGCGCAGGGCCGGCGCCATCTTGTTCACCAGGGTGCCCGCGACGATCATCACGTCCGACTGGCGCGGGCTGGGCCGGAACACGACCCCGAAACGGTCCAGGTCGTAGCGGGCGGCGCCGGCCTGCATCATCTCCACGGCGCAGCAGGCCAGGCCGAAGGTCATGGGCCACAGGGAGCCGGTGCGCGCCCAGTTGATCAGCTTGTCGGCGCTGGTGGTGACCACGCCTTCGGAAAGGATGCCTTCTATTCCCATTCCAGGGCTCCCTTCTTCCACTCGTAGATGAAGCCGATCACCAGAATCCCCAGGAACAGCACCATGGCCATGAAGCCGAACAGGCCGATGTGGTCGAGCACCACCGCCCAGGGAAACAGGAACGCAATCTCGAGGTCGAAGATGATGAACAGGATGGCGACGAGGTAGTAGCGCACATCGAAACGCATGCGCGTGTCCTCGAAGGCCTCGAACCCGCACTCGTAGGGCGAGAGCTTTTCACTGTCCGGATGGCGCGGGCCGACCAGGAAACCGATGGCGATCGGCACCAACCCGAACAGAATGCCGATCACAATAAAAAT
The DNA here is from genome assembly GCA_035267985.1 of Gammaproteobacteria bacterium. GTDB lineage: Bacteria > Pseudomonadota > Gammaproteobacteria > DATFLG01 > DATFLG01 > DATFLG01. Next base: position 10,355 of record DATFLG010000208.1, read on the forward strand.
AAGGATAGGCAGATAGTTTTGCAGCATGGTATCCGCTTCCGACGCCAGCCATGGGCCTGCACGCCCTTCTGGATCGTTATGTTTTTTTTGCGATTGGCTGCTGATAAATGGCGCATGCAGCGCCCCAAGCTAGTGCCGCGTGTGCAGATCCAACGCAGTCTAGGCCGAAGCCTGAAGATGTGTCAAGCTCGCGACAATCCAAAATTGTCCAACGTAATCAACGAATTGAAACGTTTTTCTGGGCCCATAAAAATAATGCGGCGGCCGTTCGACCAGGGTCGGCGGCCGCCGCGTCTTTGCTGCTCGATCTGTTCTGAATTTGGTGCCGATGGCCGGACTCGAACCGGCACGGCTTTCGCCACTGCCCCCTCAAGACAGCGTGTCTACCAGTTCCACCACATCGGCTGAAAGGACTGAAAATCCCGTCGTGCTTACTGGGGCGGCAGGTCGTTGTTGCCGCCCGTGGATGACGAACCACTCTTTCCGGCGGGCGCGCTGGCGCCACTGCCGGCGGGTACGCTGGGCACGTCCGCGGGCTCGCCGGGCGCCTTCTGCCCGTTGGCGGCGCCCCCGCCGCCATTCTGCCCCGACGGCCGGGCCGGCTGCTTGGCCGGCGCCGGCTTGCCGCCGGCAGGGCCGTTGTTGGCGCTCTTGCCGGAACCGGACGCCGGCACCTGCTGGGTCACGCTGACGGGAGCGTGCTTGCGGCCCACCACCAGAGGCGTGGACAGGGCCAGGCTGTTCAAAAAGAACACGGCGGCCAGGAACGCCGTCGCCCGGCTCAGAAACGAGGCCGAGCCCCGGGATCCGAATACGGTCGCCGAGGCGCCACTGCCGAAGGCGGCGCCGGCATCGGCGCCCTTGCCCTGTTGGAGCAGCACCAGGGCCACCAGAGCGATGGCCACCACCACCTGCAAAAGGATCAACGCGGTATACATGTTAAAGAGATGCTCAGCCAGTCGCTGGAATGGTCGCTTCGCTCCCGGGAGCTAAGCCTGGTCGGGGGCGCGGCAGATGGCGAGAAACTCCTCGGCCTTCAGGGACGCCCCGCCGATCAGGCCCCCGTCGATGTCGGTCATGCCGAAGAGCTCGGCGGCATTGTCCGCCTTCACGCTGCCGCCGTACAGAATGCGCAGACCGTCGGCGATTTTAGCATCCTGGCCGGCAATCTTCCCGCGGATGAACGCATGGACTTCCTGGGCCTGGTCCGGCGTGGCCGTACGTCCGGTGCCGATGGCCCAGACCGGCTCGTAGGCCACCACTGCGTCGGCCAGCGCAGCCACCCCTTCGAGCTCGATGACCGCATCCAGCTGCCGCCCCACGACTTTCTCGGTCACCCCCTGCTCGCGCTCCTCCAGCAGCTCGCCCACACAGAGAATGGGAATAAGGCCGGCCCGACGTGCGGCGGCGAACTTGCGGGCGGTGAACTGGTCGCTCTCGCCGTAGACATTGCGGCGCTCGGAGTGCCCGACGATCACGTAGCGGCAGCCCACGTCCGTGAGCATGGGGCCGGCCACCTCGCCGGTATGGGCGCCGGAATCCTCGTCACACAGGTCCTGGGCGCCCAGGCCCACGGCGGTGCCCTGGAGCAGGGATGCCACCTGGGGGACGTACACGAAGGGCGGGCACACGGCCACCTCGGCGGTCTTCACGGCGTCCAGGCCGGCCTTGATGCCGTCCACCAGCGAATGGATGCTGGCCAGGGAGCCGTTCATCTTCCAGTTGCCCGCCACCAGTGGTCGTCGCATCACCTCTCCCCCAGTTCATGGAAAAACAGCCCGCTAGCTTAGCGGGCCGGCCAGTAAAAATCAATCGGTTGACGCCCGGGCCGGCGGGATCAGGAAGCGGCCTGGGAGCCGGAGAAGGCCTCGGCCACCACGGCGGCGAGCTCGGCGGCGACACCCTCCACCAGCTCCGGGTCGCGCCCCTCCACCATCACCCGGACCAGGGGTTCGGTGCCTGACGAGCGCAGCAGCACCCGCCCGTCGCCTGCGAGGCGCT
>DATFLG010000209.1:0-4657 GCA_035267985.1 Gammaproteobacteria bacterium
TCGCCGCGCGTATCCAGTCCACGTCGGTCACCACGGCGATCCGCTCCCAGGCGCTCAGGTGTTTCAGTCCCAGTCTGGCGTCGTCCCACATGGCCCCGGCTTCGAATCCGGAAAAGTCTTCACCCAGGTGGTAGAGGAACCGGATCTTGCCGGCCCGGGCGATCGCCGCCTCCACCGCGGGGATCATGGTGGACTCGTAGTCGTCGGCCGTCACCGTGCCTTTCGCCGTGAAACCCAGCACGCCTTCCGGAAGGTCGGGAATCGGCTCGAGCATTTCATGTCCTCCGTGTGATGCCGGCAGTGCCGGACTCAGGATGCCGCCGGGAATACCGGCACGGGGTCAGCTCAGCACGACCATGAGCACTATGAACACACCCGCCACCGCCGCCAGATAAAGGAACAGCCTTCCCAGATTCGCGCTACCCGCCCGTTCGGCCTCCACCTGCTCTCTGAGCGCTTCCACTTCACGGTCCGACAGGCCCGCACAGTGCGGACACTGCGCCCGCCTCGCCGGATACGATTGCCCGCATCGGTCACATCGCTTGACGCGCCTGATCGGCGGCGGAAGGAAAATCGGCCCCGGCAACTGGCCACACCTCGCTGGTATCCGATGGGCCCGATGGTGGCGGCGCCCATGAGACCCAAGCTAGCCGCTAAACGCCAGGGTGGCAAACGGGGCACCCGCCAGGCACTGGCGCGCCGCACCGCAGCTGTGGGAGCCTTGCACCGGGCAGCCGGGTCACACCGGGAGAGAAGGGGGCAGGCCGTGACGCAAACCGCTCGGGAAAAGACCCTGACGCACCAGCAGGCCAAAGCCTTCTACGACCGTCTGGGGCGCGGGCAGGACTGGCAGGGCTTCTACGAAGACCCGCCGGTGCGCGCCCTCATTGAGCACGGCGCGTTCGAGAAGGCAGGCGCAGTGCTGGAGTTCGGCTGCGGCACCGGCCGGCTGGCGGAGCGGCTTCTGGACGGCGCCATGGCCGCTGGCGCCCGCTACGTGGGCATGGACATCAGCGACACCATGATCCGCCTGGCTGAAGCCCGGCTGAGCCGCTTCGGCGACCGGGCCCGGGTGCAGCGGACCGCCGGCTCACCCCGGCTCGACTTCGAAGCCGGGCGCTTTGACCGGTTCGTGTCCACCTACGTGCTGGACCTGCTGTCGGCCGAGGACATCCGCACGGTGCTGCAGGAAGCGCATCGTGTGCTGGCCGACGGCGGACTGCTCTGCCTGGCCAGCCTCACCCATGGATTCACGGTGCCTTCCAGGCTCCTGGAACGGGCCTGGATGGCGCTCTACGGACTGCGGCCGTCCCTGGTGGGGGGGTGCAGGCCGCTCGGCCTGCCCGCACTGCTTGACGACGCCCGTTGGCGCATCCGCTTTCAGGAAAAATACAGCCGCTGGGGCGTACCCACCGAGGCGCTGATCGCCGAAAAGAGGTAAAAAGGTCGGTGACCAATAAGAATCATTGGTCACCGACCCCTTTTCCTCTTCTTGTCCTGCTACCGGTCGTATTCCGGCGTCGCGCTGATCTGATGGATGCTGAGGTCGGCGCCCTCGTACTCCTGCTCCTGGGTCAGGCGCAGACCCACCAGAGCCTTGAGGCCGCCGTACACCACCAGGCCGCCCGCCAGGGCCACGCCCAGGCCGAGGGCGGTGCCGATGAGCTGGGAGACAAAGCTCACCCCGCCCATGCCCCCCAGGGCCTTCAGGCCGAAGATGCCGGCGGCGATGCCGCCCCAGGCGCCGCACAAACCGTGCAGGGGCCACACTCCCAGGACGTCGTCGATGCGCCAGCGGTTCTGGGTCAGGGTAAAGGTCCATACGAACAGGCCCCCGGCCACCAGGCCGGTGACCAGCGCCCCCAGGGGATGCATGACGTCGGAGCCGGCGCACACGGCCACCAGCCCCGCCAGGGGGCCGTTGTGAACGAAGCCCGGGTCGTTGCGCCCGGCCACCAGAGCGGCCAGGACGCCCCCCACCATGGCCATCAGGGAGTTGACCGCCACCAGGCCACTGATGGCGTCGATGGCCTGGGCCGACATCACATTGAATCCGAACCAGCCCACGGTGAGGATCCAGGCTCCCAGGGCGAGAAAGGGGATGCTGGAGGGCGGGTGGGCGTACATCTCACCGTTCTTGCCGTAACGTCCGTGGCGGTGCCCCAGCAGCTTGACGGCCACCAGGGCGATCCAGCCCCCCATGGCGTGGACCACCACGGATCCGGCGAAGTCGTGGAAGGGCGCGCCGAAATGCCCGTGCAGCCAGGCCTGCACCCCGAAGCGCCCGTGCCAGGCGATGCCTTCGAAGAACGGATACACGAAGCCCACCAGCAGGAAGGTGGCGGCGAGCTGGGGGTAGAAGCGGGCGCGCTCGGCGATGCCCCCGGAGATGATGGCCGGAATGGCGGCGGCGAAGGTGAGCAGGAAGAAGAATTTCACCAGCTCGTGGCCGTTGTGGACCATCAGATCCGGGGCGCCGTGGAGAAAGTTGATTCCGTAGGCGATGCCATAGCCGATGAAGAAATAGGCAATGGTGGATACGGCGAAGTCGGTGATGATCTTCACCAGGGCGTTCACCTGGTTCTTGCGCCGCACGGTGCCCACCTCCAGGAAGGCGAAGCCGGCGTGCATGGCAAGCACCATAATGGCGCCCAGCAGAACAAAAAGCACATCGGTGGCCGCTTGCAAGCTCTCCATTGACTCCCCCATGCCGTGTTGTCTGAACCAAACCGGCGCATGAAGTGCAGGAAGCGTGCCGAATCAACGTCACTATAAAATCAGTCGCTTGCAGTCAGGTGACCACCCGGCTCCCCGGAAGAACGCACCGGGATGGTGCGTCATGGCACCTATTGGACCCAAGATGGTGCACACCGCTCCGCCGCGGCGCACCGTCAGTGCCGGCACGCGCACCGCTATGGAGCGTTGCAGAGGCAAAAAGAAAGCCGGCGGGAAACCCGCCGGCCTGCAAGCCAGGCATCGCACTCTTGGGGAGAGAGAAGCAACTGAGGCAGGGTCAGTGTGCCGGGGGCGGCCGGGGATTTCCGTGCGGTATTCGGCGCCGCGCCTGTGACGGCCCGCACAGACCGGCCCCTCACCCGCCGGGGTCCAGTCGCTGCAGCAGCCGCTGGTAGTAGGCCTGCTCCAGTACCGGGGAGCGGCCGCCGCCGGCCAGATCCAGGCGCCGCAGCAGCATCTGCAGCCGCCGGCCGGCGGCCCGGCGCTCCCCGGGGTCCGCCCCGTGGCGCAGCAGCTCGGAGACATGATGGATCTCCCGCCGTGCCTGTACCTCCGGCGGCAGGCAGCCGGCGTTCTTCAGGATCCGGTACGCGACCCGCAGGGTCTCCGGCACCAGGGCGCACTCGTCCTCGGCGGGCAGAGGACGGCCGGCCCCCTCCAGATCATCGAATTCACCGCGCCCCTGGGCTTCGCGGATGCGCCGCTCGGCCAGCTCATCGATCAGCCACATGGCCCCCGGCCTCCGGCCCCGGTGGAACCTGTTTCAATTGAAAGTAGAAAAAGGGGTCGGTGACAAATGATTCTCATTTGTCACCGACCCCTTTTTCACTGCGCTTGGCCTCATCCCAGAGGGCATCCATGGCCGCCAGCCCCACCTCCGGACCGGGGCGCCGCCCCTGGCCGGCGAGCCGCGCTTCGATGTAGCGGAAGCGACGCTCGAACTTGGCGTTGGACTCCCGCAGGGCGCTTTCGGCGTCCACCCCGACCCGTCGGGCCAGGTTGACGGCGCTGAACAGCAGGTCCCCCACCTCTTCGGCCACCGCCTCGTGACGGTCCACCGCCAGGGCGTCGCGCAGCTCGCCGAGCTCCTCGTCCAGCTTGTCCAGCACACCGGCCGCATCCGGCCAGTCGAAGCCGGCCCGGGCGGCGCGCTTCTGCAGCTTGGTGGCCCGCGACAGGGCCGGCAGGGCCTGGGGGATGTCGTCCAGCAGACCGGCCGCGCCGCCGGCCTTCCCCTGGCGCTCGGCCTCCTTGTGGGCCTCCCAGGCGGCGCTCTGGTGGGCCGCATCCCCCACCGCCTGCTCGCCGAACACATGGGGATGGCGCCGCACCAGCTTGTCGCTGATGGCGGCCACCACCTCGCTGAAGCCGAACCAGCCCCGCTCCCGGGCCATCTGGGCGTGATAGACCACCTGGAACAGCAGATCCCCCAGCTCATCGCACAGGTGATCCCAGTCCTCCCGCTCAATGGCGTCGGCCACCTCGTAGGCCTCCTCCACGGTGTAAGGCGCAATGCTGCGGAAGTCCTGGCGGATGTCCCAGGGGCAGCCGCTGTCGGGATCCCGCAGCCGGGCCATGATGGCCAGAAGCCGGTCCAGGTCACCGGCACCGGCCCGCTCGTCGCTCATGTCATCCTCCTCCGTGCAGATGCAGGCGTATCGCCGTGTTGAATTTGCGGAGTTCCGCCCCGCCCGGTGGATTCCTCATTTCTTTGCGCACACAGCCAAGATGAACCGGAAGAAGCGGCGCTCTGATTGGAACGAAGGGGGAATCCGCGATTCTCGCCTTGTGCTTATCCGTGTTTTCCGTGCTTTCCGTGGCGCCTTTGAAGTTGGGTTCCTGCGCGTCGCAGTCAAATGGCCGGCGGAAGATCGCCCGGCCGGGCCGAGCGGTACCATTCCACGAATGCCGGACACCGGGG
>DATFLG010000210.1:0-4410 GCA_035267985.1 Gammaproteobacteria bacterium
CCCGATACCGTGGGCTATAACGTCCCCGAGCAGTTCGGCGGGCTGATCCGCACTCTGCGCGAGCGGGTCCCCAATGCCGACAAGGCGGTGTTCTCGGTGCACTGTCACAACGACCTGGGGCTGGCGGTGGCCAATTCCCTGTCCGCGGTCATGAACGGGGCGCGCCAGGTGGAGTGCACCATCAACGGCCTGGGCGAGCGGGCCGGCAACGCCGCCCTGGAAGAGATCGTCATGACCGTGCGCACCCGCCAGGATGTCTTCCCCTGCAACGTGAATCTGGATACCACCCAGATCGTGCCCTGTTCGCGGCTGGTGGCGGGTATCACCGGCTTCGCGGTGCAGCCCAACAAGGCGATCGTGGGCGCCAACGCCTTTGCCCACGAGTCCGGCATTCACCAGGACGGGGTCCTGAAGAACCGGGAAACCTACGAGATCATGCGGGCCGAGGATGTGGGCTGGACCACCAACCGGATGGTGCTGGGCAAACATTCGGGACGCAACGCGTTCCGCACCCGGCTGGCCGAGCTCGGTGTCGCCTTTCCTTCCGAGGAGGAGCTCAATGCGGCCTTCACCCGGTTCAAGGACCTGGCGGACAAGAAGCACGAGATCTACGACGAGGACCTGCAGGCCCTGGTGACCGAGATCGACATCGCCCAGGAAAACGAGCGGGTCAAGCTGCTGGCCATGAAGGTGTGCTCGGAGACCGGGGAGAAGCCGCTGGCGGAGCTGACCCTGTGGGTGGACGGCGAGGAGAAGCAGGCCAGCGCCCCCGGCAGCGGACCGGTGGACGCCGCCTTCAAGGCCATCGAAGAGGTGGTGAACAGCGGGGCGCAGCTGCTGCTGTATTCGGTGAACAACATCACCACCGGAACGGACGCCCAGGGGGAGGTGACGGTGCGGCTGGAGAAGGGCGGGCGCATCGTCAACGGTCAGGGTGCCGACACCGACATCGTCATCGCATCGGCCCGGTCCTATATCAACGCCCTGAACAAGCTGATCCAGCATCGGGACCGGGCCCACCCCCAACGGGGCGACGTCTGAGGGCGGATGCGGTGAGCTCGGCCACGGCGGATCCGGCGCTGCAGCGCCGCTACCTGCAGGCCATGGGCATCGATCTGTGGGTGCCCCGCCGGCCGGCGGCTGCGGCCGACCCGGCATCCGGCCCGGCCTCCCGGGAGGCCGGGCCGACCCCGGCCCCGGAACCCGCGCCGGCGCCGGGCCGGGACTGGGAGGCCCTGCGCCAGCAGGTGGCCGGCTGCACCCGGTGTGCCCTGCACAGCGGGCGCACCCAGACGGTGTTCGGGGTCGGAAACCGCGAGGCGGACTGGATGGTGATCGGGGAGGCGCCGGGTGCCGAGGAGGACCGCCGCGGGGAGCCCTTCGTCGGCCGGGCCGGACAGCTGCTCAACGCCATGCTCCGGGGGGTGGGGCTGGCGCGGGAGGCCGTGTACATCGCCAACATCCTCAAATGTCGCCCTCCCAACAACCGGGACCCGCAGCCCGAGGAGGTGGCCTGCTGCGAGCCGTATCTGCGCGAGCAGGTGGCCCTGGTGCAGCCCGGGCTGATCCTGGCGGTGGGACGGGTGGCGGCCCAGAACCTGCTCAAGACCGATGCGCCCCTGGGGCGCCTGCGGGGCCGGCTCCACCGTTACGGCCCCCGGAAGGTGCCGGTGGTGGTCACCTACCATCCGGCCTATCTCTTGCGCAATCCGGTGGACAAGCGCAAGGCCTGGGACGACCTGTGCCTGGCCAGGCAGACCCTGGCGGCCCGGGGTGGGGCGCCGGGCTGAAGGTCCGGCCCCGGGCGGCCGATACCCGTTGCGATCCCCCCGGGGGGCGGGGCCACAGGAGGCGAGCCATGAGCGCTGTACTGAAGGATGCGGACGTGCGGCTGCGCCCCATGAGCGAAAGCGACCTCATGCAGATCATGGAGATCGAGCGGCGTGCCTATGATTTCCCCTGGACGCCGGGCATCTTCCGGGACTGCCTGCGGGTGGGCTACTGCTGTTGGGTCTATGAGCGGGGCAATGTGATCGAAGGCTATGGCGTGATGAGCGTCGCCGTCGGCGAGTCCCATATCCTCAACCTGTGCGTACAGCCCGAATCCCAGGACCGGGGAATCGGGCGCCGGCTGCTGGGCCACCTCATGGAGCTGGCGCGGCGCCACGATGCCGAGATGGTGCTGCTGGAGGTCCGCCCGTCCAACAAGCCCGCCCTGCACCTGTACAAGACCATGGGATTCAACGAGGTGGGCGTGCGGCGCCATTACTATCCGGGCCTGCGGGGACGCGAGGACGCCCTGATTCTGGCCAGCAGCCTGACCTAGCGGGCTGTTGATAGAGGCCGGGGATGGCCGTTATCGACAGTCGGCCCGGGCCGGCAGGGCAGGCGGCCTTCAGCCCCGCGACGGGCGCCGCCGTTTGCTGTAAAATTGCCCTTTTTATCCAGTCTGCAGTACCCGGAATCCATGACGACCATTGCACGCGAAGCGGCCCGGCGCCGCACGTTCGCCATCATCTCTCACCCGGACGCCGGCAAGACGACGCTCACCGAAAAGCTGCTGCTGTTCGGGGGCGCGATACAGCTGGCGGGCACCGTCAAGGGACGAAAGGCCGCCCGTCATGCCACCTCCGACTGGATGGAGCTGGAGAAGCAGCGCGGCATTTCCGTGACCTCCTCGGTGATGCAGTTTCCCTACAAGGAGCGCATCGTCAACCTGCTGGACACGCCCGGGCACGAAGACTTCTCCGAGGACACCTACCGCACGTTGACCGCCGTGGACTCGGCGCTGATGGTGATCGACGGAGCCAAGGGCGTGGAGGAACGCACCATCAAGCTGATGGACGTGTGCCGGCTGCGGGCCACGCCGATCTTCACGTTCATCAACAAGCTGGACCGGGAAGGGCGCGAGCCCGTGGAGCTGCTCGATGAGATCGAGCAGGTGCTGGGTATCCGCTGCGCCCCCCTGACCTGGCCCATCGGCATGGGCAAGCGCTTCAAGGGGGTCTACCACCTGGGCGACGACAGCGTACATCTGTACCTGCCGGGCCAGAGCAGCCGCCGTCAGGATGCCACCCTCATCCGGGGGCTGGACAATCCCATGCTGGACGAGGTGCTGGGTGGGCAGGCCGAGGAGCTGCGCGGGGAGATCGAGCTGGTCCGGGGCGCGAGCCACGCCTTCGAGGCCGGCGCCTACCTGGCCGGGGAGCTCACGCCCGTGTTCTTCGGATCGGCCATCAACAACTTCGGCGTCCAGGAACTGCTGGACTGTTTCGTGGAGTATGCGCCGGCTCCCCTGGCCCGGGGCACCACCACCCGGGAGGTCGACCCCCTGGAGGACAATTTCTCGGGCTTCGTGTTCAAGGTGCAGGCCAACATGGACCCGGCCCATCGGGACCGCATCGCCTTCCTGCGGGTGTGCTCGGGCTGCTACCGCAAGGGCATGAAGATGCGCCACGTGCGCATCGGGCGCAACGTGCAGGTGGCCAATGCCCTCACCTTCATGGCGTCGGACCGCGAGCATGTGGAGGACGCCTACCCGGGGGACATCATCGGGCTGCACAACCACGGCACCATACGAATCGGCGACACCTTCACCCAGGGCGAGGACCTGAAGTTCACGGGCATCCCCAACTTCGCCCCGGAGCTGTTCCGGCGTGCAGTGCTTCGCGACCCCATGCGCATGAAGGCGCTGCAGAAGGGGCTGGATCAGCTCAGCGAAGAGGGGGCCACCCAGGTGTTCCGCCCCCTGAGGAACAACGACCTCATTCTCGGCGCGGTGGGGGTGCTGCAGTTCGACGTGGTGGCCTACCGGCTGCGCCATGAATACGGGGTGGAGTGCACGTTCGAAGCCGTGCCGGTGGTCACCGCCCGCTGGGTGGAGGGGGACGATCCCAAGGTCATGAGCCGTTTCCGGGACAAAGCCTACGAACATCTGGCTGTGGATCAGGCCGGCGACCTGGTGTACATCGCACCTACCCGGGTGAATCTGGATCTGGCCATCGAGCGCTGGCCTGAGCTGCAGTTCCACGCCACCCGGGAGCACTGAGCCGACCCGGCGCACCCTGTGCGCCTCCTTGGTGCGCGGTGTCGGCCCGTTGACGGGGGTGCAGGCCTAAGTCTTTGATCTCTTGTCCCGTGGGCGGCTGGCACGGATAGTGCTGCCGGTAACGGCGAGGCGTCTCCTCAAGAGATCCTCTCATCGTCTCTCCTCCATTACCGTGGAACTTGGGGTGCCCGCCCGGGCACCCCGTTTTTTTGAGCCAGGACACGGCCTATTCGAAGCGGTAGCCCTTGGGCACCACGACGATGCCTTCGGCGGACACCCCGAAGCGCTCCCGGTCCCTGGCCGGCTCGTAGCCGATGCGCTCGCCCGCCGGGATGTGCACGTTCTTGTCCACGATGCAGCGG
>DATFLG010000211.1:0-4626 GCA_035267985.1 Gammaproteobacteria bacterium
GTCCCCGGAGCCCGGTATACTGGCCGGTCTTTGGTCTTCAGGAATGCTCATGGCGCTCAACCAACAGGACAAACGGCGGCTGCGAAGCCTCGGTCACGGCCTCAAGCCGGTGGTGATCGTGGGCGTGGCCGGGGTGACCGACGCGGTGGTCCGGGAGCTGGATGGCGCTCTGGCCCATCACGAGCTGCTCAAGGTACGGGTGAACGCCGGCAGCCGCCCGGAACGGGGCCGGATGATCGCGACCCTGTGCGAGCGCACCGACGCCGCGCTGGTGCAGTCCATCGGCCATGTGGCCCTGCTCTACCGGGCCAACCCGGACAAGCCCCGCATCAGCCTCAACGACTGAGCGCCGGCCCGCGCGTCTACTCGTAACGCACCTCGACGATCTCATACTGGCGGGCGCCCCCGGGGGCCTGCACGGTGACCACCTCGCCCTCCTCCTTGGCAATCAATGCCCTGGCGATGGGCGAATTGACCGAGATCCGGCCGGCCTTGATGTCGGCCTCGTCCTCGCCGACGATCTGGTAGGTGACCTCCTCGCCGCTGGCCTCGTCCATCAGGTCCACGGTGACGCCGAACACCACCTTCCCGTTGGGCTCGAGCTTGGTCACGTCGATGACCTGGGCGTGGGAGAGCTTGCCCTCAATCTCCTTGATGCGCCCTTCTATGAAACTCTGCTGCTCGCGGGCCGCATGGTATTCGGCGTTCTCCTTGAGGTCCCCGTGGGCACGGGCCTCGGCAATGGCCTGGATCACCCTCGGCCGGTCCACGGACTTGAGGCGCTGCAGCTCCTCGCGCAACTGTTCGGCACCGCGAACGGTAAGCGGAATCTTGGTGGTCATACCGTCGACTCCTTGTGCAGGTCCTGCAAGCGATTGACGTCACTCGCGTCCAGGTAATCGAGGGCCAGACAGGTTGCCTTCGCGCCGGCGAGGGTCGTGGTGTACGTGACCTTGTGGTGCAGCGCGGTACGCCGGATCGTGTAGGAGTCGGCGATGGCCTGTTTGTCCTCGGTCGTATTGAAGATCAGATCAATCTGATCGTTCTTGATCATATCCACGATATGGGGCCGCCCTTCGGTCACCTTGTTCACCACGGCGCATTCCACCCCCGAGTCGCGGATCGCCGCCGCAGTGCCCCGGGTGGCCACCAGGGCGTACCCGCGGCTCGCCAGTTCCCCGGCCAGTTGGACCATGCCGGGCTTGTCCTCGTCCCGGACGCTGAGAAACACCCGCCCGGTCCGGGGCAGCACCACTCCGCTGCCCAGCTGGGCCTTGGCGAAGGCCTCACCGAAGCTGCGCCCGACGCCCATCACCTCGCCGGTGGACTTCATCTCCGGCCCCAGCAGCGGGTCCACACCCCGGAATTTCACGAAGGGGAACACCGCTTCCTTCACCGAGTAGTAGGGCGGCACCCGTTCCCCGTGGACGCCCTGCTCGGCCAGGGTGCGTCCGGTCATGCACCGGGCGGCGATCTTCGCCAGGGGCAGGCCCACCGCCTTGGAGACGAAGGGCACCGTGCGCGAAGCCCGCGGGTTGACCTCCAGCACGTACACGTCCTCGCCCTGAATGGCGAACTGGGTGTTCATCAGGCCCACCACCCCCAGCGCCCGGGCCATCCGGTCGATCTGCCGGCGCAGCTCGTCCTGCACCGCAGGACTGAGGGTATAAGGCGGCAGGGAACAGGCCGAATCGCCCGAATGCACCCCCGCCTGCTCGATATGCTCCATGATGCCGCCCACCAGCACCGCGGAACCGTCGCAGATCGCATCCACGTCCACTTCCACCGCCTCGTCCAGGAAGCGGTCCAGCAGCACGGGGGAGTCGTTCGAAACCCTGACCGCAGCGCTCATGTAGTTGGCCAGGTCCTCTTTATTGTAGACGATTTCCATGGCCCGGCCGCCCAGCACATAGGAGGGGCGCACCACCAGGGGATAGCCGATCTCCTCGGCCAGCCGCAGGGCCTCCTCCGGCGCCCGGGCAGTGCGGTTGGGGGGCTGCTTGAGATCCAGCTTCTGCAGCAGGCGCTGGAAGCGCTCGCGGTCCTCGGCCAGATCGATGGAATCCGGCGTGGTGCCGATGATGGGGGCGCCGTTGGCCTCCAGGGCCCGGGCCAGCTTCAGGGGCGTCTGCCCGCCGTACTGCACGATCACCCCCACCGGCTTCTCCACGTGGATGATCTCCAGCACGTCCTCCAGCGTCAGGGACTCGAAGTACAGCCGGTCGGAGGTGTCGTAGTCCGTGGACACCGTCTCGGGATTGCAGTTGACCATGATGGTCTCGTAGCCGTCTTCCCGGCAGGCCTGGGCGGCATGCACGCAGCAGTAGTCGAACTCGATGCCCTGTCCGATCCGGTTGGGTCCGCCGCCGAGCACCATGATCTTCCTGCGGTCGCTGGGCGCCGCTTCGCACTCCTCCTCGTAGGTGGAGTACATGTAGGCGGTGGCGGTGGCGAATTCCGCGGCGCAGGTGTCCACCCGCTTGAACACGGGGCGCACGTCCAGCTCGTGACGGCGCCGGCGTACCACGTCCTCGTGCACCCCCAGCAGCGTCGCCAGGCGGCGGTCGGAGAAGCCCTTGCGCTTGAGCAGACGCAGCCGTGCCGCGTCCAGGTCGTTCAGGGTCTGCTGACGGGTCTGCTCCTCCAGCTCCACCAGCTCGGCGATCTGGGCCAGAAACCAGGGGTCCACGGCGCTCATCTCGTAGACCTGATCCACGCTGTAGCCGGCGCGGAAGGCATCGGCCACGCACCACAGGCGCTCGGGGCCGGGGAAGCGCAGCTCCTTGCGCAGCACCGAATCCAGGGCGTCGGCCGCCAGGTCCAGCTTCTCGTCCAGGCCGTCGGCGCCGGTTTCCAGGCCCCGCAGGGCCTTGTGCAGAGACTCCTGGAAGGTGCGCCCGATGGCCATCACCTCGCCCACGGATTTCATCTGGGTGCCCAGCAGGGGTTCGGCCTGGGGGAACTTCTCGAAGGTGAACCGCGGCACCTTGGTGACCACATAGTCGATGGCGGGTTCGAAGGAGGCCGGCGTGGCGCCGCCGGTGATCTCGTTGCGCAGCTCATCCAGGGTGTAGCCCACGGCCAGCTTGGCGGCGACCTTGGCGATGGGGAATCCGGTGGCCTTGGAGGCCAGGGCCGAGGAGCGCGACACCCGGGGGTTCATCTCGATGACCACCAGGCGCCCGTCCTCGGGATTGACGGCGAACTGCACGTTGGAGCCGCCGGTCTCCACGCCGATCTTGCGCAGCACCGCCAGGGAGGCGTCGCGCATGATCTGGTATTCCTTGTCGGTCAGGGTCTGGGCCGGCGCCACGGTGATGGAATCGCCCGTGTGCACCCCCATGGGATCCAGGTTCTCGATGGAGCAGACAATGATGCAGTTGTCGTTGCGGTCGCGCACCACCTCCATCTCGAACTCTTTCCAGCCCAGGATGGACTCCTCCAGCAGCACCTCGTGAGTCGGGGAAAGATCCAGCCCTCGCTCGCAGGTGTCGACGAACTCCTCCTTGTTGTAGGCGATGCCTCCGCCGGAACCCCCCAGGGTGAAAGAGGGGCGCAGGATGATGGGAAAGCCGATCTGGGCCTGGACCTGCATCGCCTCCTCCATACTATGGGCGATGGCGGCGCGGGGCGTGGCCAGGCCGATGTCGGTCATGGCGCGACGGAACTGATCCCGGTCCTCGGCCATGTCGATGGCCTCCCGGCTGGCCCCGATCAGTTCGACGCCGTGCTCCTCCAGCACCCCCTGGCGCACCAGATCCAGGGCGCAGTTCAGGGCCGTCTGACCGCCCATGGTGGGCAGCAGCGCATCGGGGCGCTCCTTCTCGATGATGCGGGCCACCGTGCGCCAGTGCACCGGCTCGATGTACACCGCGTCGGCCATCTCCGGGTCGGTCATGATGGTGGCGGGATTGGAGTTCACCAGGATCACCCGGTAGCCCTCTTCGCGCAGGGCCTTGCAGGCCTGGGCGCCGGAATAGTCGAACTCGCAGGCCTGGCCGATCACGATGGGACCGGCGCCGATGATCAGAATGCTGTGGATGTCCGTGCGTTTTGGCATCTGTGACTAACGGCGCAGTGGTGAACGATGGATGACGCCGGCGGCCGGCTCCCACAACGGCCCCCGGGAATCGAGCGCCCGCCCCTGATGCGGCGCTCCGGCGCTCATTGGCGGGCCTGCTTCATCAATTCGATGAAGTGATCGAACAGGGGCGCCATGTCGTGGGGCCCGGGGCTGGCCTCCGGGTGCCCCTGAAAGCTGAATGCGGGCCGGTCGGTGCGATGCACCCCCTGCAGCGTACCGTCGAACAGGGACCGGTGGGTGGGACGCAGACTGTCCGGCAGAGTCGCCTCGTCCACCGCGAAGCCGTGATTCTGGCTGCTGATCATTACCCGGCCGGTGTCGATGTCCAGCACCGGGTGGTTGGCCCCGTGATGGCCGAACTTCATCTTCACCGTCCGGGCGCCGCTGGCCAGGGCCAGCAGCTGGTGGCCCAGGCAGATGCCGTAGATCGGTAGCGACTCCTCCACCAGGGTGCGGATGGCCTCGATGGCGTAGTCGCAGGGCTCCGGGTCGCCCGGGCCGTTGGACAGGAACACCCCGTCGGGCTTCAAGGCCGTCACCTG
>DATFLG010000212.1:0-5310 GCA_035267985.1 Gammaproteobacteria bacterium
AGGCCATCGCAAAGGCAAACAAATCCGCATGTCATTTGATTCCCTCGGCCTGTCGGCCGAACTGCTTCGTGCTGTCGCCGATCAGGGCTACAGCGAACCCACTCCCGTGCAGCGCCAGGCCATTCCGCCGGTCCTGGAAGGGCGGGATGTGCTGGCCGGCGCCCAGACCGGCACCGGCAAGACCGCCGGCTTCACCCTGCCCCTGCTGCATCGGCTGCACGCCGCGCCCCCTGCCGGCGGCGGGCGCCGGGGCGTGCGCGCCCTGATCCTGACTCCCACCCGGGAACTGGCCGCCCAGGTGCAGGCCAGCGTCACCACCTACGGCCGCCGGCTGCCCCTGAAATCGGCGGCCATTTTCGGCGGCGTGAGCATCCGCCCCCAGATCGACAAGCTGCGCCGGGGCGTGGATATCCTGGTGGCCACCCCCGGCCGGCTGCTGGATCACGTGGGCCAGAAGACCGTGGATCTCTCCGGGGTGGAGACGCTGGTGCTGGACGAGGCGGACCGCATGCTGGACATGGGGTTCATCCGGGATATACGCCGAATCCTCGCCCTGCTGCCCAAAACGCGGCAGAACCTGCTGTTCTCGGCCACCTTCTCCAATGAGATCCGCACCCTGGCCAACGGCCTGCTGACCGATCCGGTCATGATCCAGGTGGCCACCCGCAACACCACCCCGGAGCGCGTGGCCCAGGTGGTGCACCCGGTGGACCGGGAGCGCAAGCGCGAGCTGCTGTCGTTCCTGATCGGCTCCAACGACTGGCGCCGGGTCCTGGTGTTCACCCGCACCAAGCATGGCGCCAACCGGCTGGCCCAACAGCTCGAGCGCGACGGCATCACCACGGCGGCCATCCACGGCAACAAGAGCCAGGGTGCCAGGACCCGCGCGCTGGCGGACTTCAAGTCCGGCGCCGTGCGCACCCTGGTGGCCACGGACATCGCCGCCCGGGGCCTGGACATCGATCAGCTGCCCCATGTGGTCAATTTCGAGCTGCCCAATATCCCCGAGGACTATGTGCACCGCATCGGACGCACGGGCCGGGCGGGCAACGACGGCCGCGCCCTGTCTCTGGTGTGCGTGGACGAGCACAGGCTGCTGCGGGATATCGAGCGGCTGCTCAACAGCCAGCTGCCCCGGGAGACGGTGTCGGGTTACGAGCCGGACCCGTCCATCAAGGCCGAGCCCATTCCCAATGGGCGCGGCGCCCGGCCGGGGCCCGGCCAGAACCGGCGCGGGCCACCTCGTCCCCGGCGGCCGGCCGGTAATGCCGGCAGCGGCGGCCGGCGGCGGGCCGCAGGCGGCGTCTCCGGACGGCGTTGAACGATCCCGGTCCGGTGCTGCGCCGGACCGGAACCTTTTCCTCACGGGTGCCGGCCCTCAGCGCCGGCCGCCCCCCATGCCACCACCCATTCCGCCGCCGGAGCCCATCCCGCGGCCCGAACCCGTTCCGCCCGGGCCCATGGGGCGCCCCGAAGGCGGCGCCGGGGGCAGGGCGACTCCCCGCTGGCGGGCACGTTCCTGCATCTGCCGATGGTGCTCCGCACGGATGCGCTGGCGCTCCTGGGCGGAGCCGGCCTGCTGCATGCGCTGGCGGTAGGCCTGGCGCTCCTGGGGGGTCATGAGCTGGGAGCCGTAGATCTGCTGCTGCTGGCGCGTCTGTTGCTGGCTCTGTTCCTGGGCCCAGGCCGGGGTCGCCGCGGCCAGCATCAGGCCCGCGAGTGCGCCCCCGATCAGTTGACCGGCCAGTCGATGCATCAGTCGATCGTTCATGGGTTGCCTCTCCCTGGTTTGCGATGGGGTGCCACGTTTCGAGTGTAGATCACCGGCTCGGGCCTCCCAGCGGCGCAGGACCGGTCATCCCCGGCCCTGGTCCTCGATCCGCCCGGGCACCGGGTGGCGCTTCCGTATTGCCGCAAAACAAGCTTTGTTTTCAATCCCGTATTCTCTATCCTAGGGGCATCGTTCATGTCAGCCCTGTGCCGGCGCGGCGTTGCCTATGAAGCGGTCAATGTGGTGGTGGGTCCTGCTCGTCGTACTGGTGGGCGCCGGCGCCTTCCTTTACCACCAGCAGGCAGGCCGGCAGTCCGAAGCCCCGCCACCGCCGGCCCCCGGGTCTTCGTCCCCGCCGGCTCCGCAGCCCCAGGCCCCGTCCGAACCCCTGGTACGGCATCCGGTGCCCGCCGCCCAGCCGTCCTCACCGGGTGAGAAAACGCCGCAATCCGCTCCCCCGCCCGAGCCGTTACCGAGCCTGGCCGACAGCGACCCGGTGCTGCGCAAGGACCTGCTGGACCTGTTCGGCGACGCCCTGGCCAGGCATTTCGATCTGACCCGGATCGTGCGCCGGGCGGTGGTGACCGTGGACAACCTGCCCCGCAGCAAGCTGCCCCAGAAGTACGTGCCCTACAAGCCGGTGCCCGGCCAGTTCCAGGTGGCGGGGCCGGAGGGCGGGCGTTACATCGACCCCAGGAACTACCAGCGCTACACCCCCTACGTCCGGCTGCTGGAGGCGGTGGACCTGAAGCGTCTGGTGAGCCTGTACTTTCACTTCTATCCCCTGTTCCAGCAGGCCTACCGGCAGCTGGGCTATCCATCGGGCTATTTCAATGACCGGCTGGTGGAGGCCATCGACGACCTGCTGGCGGCTCCCCGGCCGAGAGGGCCGATCAAGCTGGTGCGGCCCCATGTGCTGTACAAGTTCGCCGACCCGCATCTGGAGGGCCTGTCCGCGGGTCAGAAGCTGCTCATCCGCATGGGGCCAGACAACGAAGCCCGGGTGAAAGCCAGGCTGCGCGCCCTGCGCCGGGCACTGACCGATCAGCGTCCCGTTAACCACGCACCGACCGACTCATCGGGCGACTGAGGCCCGGACGGTCCGGCGCCGGCGGCACGGACGCGGGCGGCGCCCGGGAGCGTGCGCGCGCCTCGACGGCGGGCAGCACACAAGCACAACGACAGGAAACGCCATGCAACGGTTCTTGCAGTTCGCGCTGTTCGTCCTCCTGGGCCTGGGACTGCACCCGGGCGCTGCGCTGGGAGCCCGCCACGCGGCGGTCGGCTCCGATGTGGCCATCGTCGCCGGCTCCATCACCAATCCCCAGGGCAAGGGCGTGAAGGACGCGAGCCTGACCTTTTACCTGGACGGGCGGCAGTTGAAGGTGCCGGAACCGGTGATTACCGGGGAAAACGGTGTCTACGAAACCCGTCTGGAGTTGCCCGCAGGATCTCTGCCCGGCGCACGGCTGCAGGTGCGGGTGCAGCGCCCGTCCTACGCCACCGCCGGGCCCATGGCCGTCTCCGAGGTGCTGCCCGACGGTGTGACCCGCGACGGGCACCCGCGCTTTCTCGCCCATTTCAGCCTCACCCTGCAAAGGACGCTGTCGCCGGCGCTCTGGATCGCCGCGGCGGTGCTCCTGGCGGTCTATGTGTTTATCGCCTTTGACCTTCTGCACCGCACCCTGGCCGCCCTGGTGGGCGCCTCGGTCCTGCTGTTCGTGAGCTACACGGCGGGCACCTTCGATCCGGGCTACCGCATCATCACCTTCGAGACCGCGATGCGCGCCATCGACGAGAACGTCATCTTCCTGCTGATGGCGATGATGATCATCGTGGGGGTGACCAAGCGCACCGGCGTTTTCCAGTGGATGGCCTACAAGTCCTTTCAGCTGGCCCGGGGCAACATCTTCGTGCTCTCCACCCTGCTCATGGTGGTCACCGCCGTGACCTCGGCGTTTCTGGACAACGTCACCACCATGCTGCTGATCATTCCGGTGACCATAGAGATCGCCGTGGCCCTGCGCCTCAATCCCCTGGCCCTGCTGCTGCCGGAGGTGTTTGCCTCCAACGTGGGCGGCACGGCCACCCTGATCGGCGATCCACCCAATATCATGATCGGCTCCTTCGCGGGCCTGACATTCGTTCAGTTCGTGGAGCACCTGGCCGTGGTGTGCACCATCGGCCTGGCGGTGAGCGCCGTGTATTTCCTGGTCTGGTACCGCACCGGGTATCTCACGGCCAAGGTGGACGACGTGCCCGCCATGATCGGGCGCCTGCGGGAGGAATACCGGATCACCGACAAGGCGCTGCTGGTGAAATCGGCCCTGGTGCTGCTGTTGACCATCGCCCTGTTCGTTTTTCACGGCACCCTGCACATGGAGCCCAGCGTCGCGGCCATGGCGGGCGCCTCCCTGCTGCTGGTGATCAGCGGCGTGCACATCGTGGAGATGGTGGAGCAGGAGATCGAGTGGCCCACTCTCATCTTCTTCATGATGCTGTTCATCATCGTCGCCGCCGCCGAGCAGACCGGCCTGATCCAGATCGTGGCCAACTGGGTGCGCGAGGCTTCCGAGGGCTCCCCGGTGGTGGCGGTGATCCTGGTGCTGTGGGTGTCGGCCATCTTCTCGGCCATCATCGACAATATTCCGTTCACCGCCACCATGCTGCCCATCGTGGCCTATCTCAGCGACGCGGTGCCCGGGATACACGGCGGCGTGCTGTGGTGGGCGCTTTCCCTGGGAGCGTGTCTGGGGGGCAACGGCACCCTCATCGGCGCCAGCGCCAACGTGGTCACCGCCGGCATGGCGGAGAAGGCCGGCTACCCCATTTCGTTCGCCGGTTATATGCGCGCCGCGTTTCTGCCCATGCTGATCACCGTGGCCCTGAGCATGGTGTGGCTGCTCACGGTGCAGCTTTAAGGGCCGCCCGCCTCGCCAATGACATACCGGCACGACTGGCGGGGTTGGGGAGGGTCTGCGCTACACTGAAAAACTTGGGCCGCAGGGCCGACGAAAACAACCGGGAGCGCTATGGACCGCCTGAAACGCTATCTCAACAAACACACCAACCCCCCGGTTTTCCTGATATCCGGCGCGGTGGTGATCCTGTTTCTGGTCTTCGGTTCCATCGCGCCCGATGAGCTGACGGGCGGGGCCGCCGCCATTCAGAATTTCATCACCTACTACCTGGGGTGGTTCTACATCCTGTAGGTGAGCTTCTTTCTGGCCTTCTGCCTGATTCTGATGGTGAGTCGCTTCGGGCGCATCAAACTGGGTCCGGACGATTCCGAGCCCGCCTACAGCACCACCGCGTGGTTCGCCATGCTGTTCACCGCGGGCATGGGTATCGGGCTGGTGTACTACGGCGTGGCCGAGCCCGTGGACCATTACTTCCGCCCCGCGACCGGTGCCGGCGGAACGCCGACGGCGGCGGCCCAGGCCATGAACTGGACCTTCTACCATTGGGGGCTGCATGCCTGGGCCATCTACATCATCCTGGGCCTGGCCATGGGCTATTTCCACTTCCGGCGCGGCCTG
>DATFLG010000213.1:0-11824 GCA_035267985.1 Gammaproteobacteria bacterium
GGGCGGGCAAGGCATAGGCCCGGCCGGTGGAATCCAGGAACACGGCCAGCTGGTTGCTCTTGCCGCGCGCGGCGCAGCAGAACCCGTCGCCCGCCTTGTAGGACAGGGCGGCCGGATCCACCTCATGGCCCTTGGCGGCACGCACCCACCCCTTCTCCGAGAGCACCACCGTCACCGGCTCACTGGGGATCAGGGCCGACTGGTCCAGGGCCTGGGCCGCGGCACGCTCCACCAGGGCGCAGCGGCGCGGGTCTCCGTACTTGTCGGCGTCCTCGCGGATCTCGTCCCGCACCAGGGTGCGCAGCCGGCGCTTGGAGCCCAGAGTCTTCTCGATCCTGCTCTGCTCCTTGCTGAGGGCTTCCTGCTCGCCGCGTATCTTGATTTCCTCCAGGCGCGCGAGCTGGCGCAGCTTGGTGTCCAGCACGTAGTCGGCCTGCACATCGCTCAGTTCGAAGCGCGCCTGCAGCACCGCCTTGGGCTCGTCCTCGCTGCGGATAATGGCGATCACTTCGTCGATGTTGATGTAGGCGATGAGCAGCCCTTCCAGCAGATGCAGGCGCTCGCGCACCTTCTTCAGCCGATGCTCCAGGCGACGACGGACCGTGTCGATCCGAAAATCCAGCCATTCCAGCAGCAACCCGCGCAGATCCTTCACGGCCGGGCGCCCGTCTATGCCGATCATGTTCAGGTTGATGCGGTAGTTGCGCTCCAGGTCCGTGGTGGCGAACAGATGAGACATCAGCTGTTCCACATCGACCCGCCTGGAGCGCAGCACGATCACCAGGCGGGTGGGATTCTCGTGGTCGGATTCGTCCCGCAGATCCTCCACCATCGGCAGCTTCCTGGCGCTCATCTGAGCGGCGATCTGCTCCAGGACCCGCGCACCGGACACCTGGGAAGGCAGGCCGGTGATGATCACATCCCCGTTCTCGGCCTCGTAGCGCGCGCGCATGCGTATGCTGCCCGAGCCGGTCTCGTAGGCGCGCACGATGTCCTCGCGGGGGGTGATGATCTCCGCCGAGGTGGGATAGTCCGGGCCGAGAATATGCTCGCACAGCTCCGCCACCGTGGTCTTGGGGGCTTCGATCAGGCGCACCAGCGCGCTGGCCACCTCGGTGAGATTATGCGGCGGTATGTCAGTGGCCATCCCGACAGCAATGCCGGTGGCGCCGTTGAGCAGGACATTGGGCAGGCGCGCCGGCAGCAACGCCGGTTCCTCCAGCGTGCCATCGAAGTTGGGCACCCAGTCCACGGTCCCCTGGGCCAGCTCGCGCAGCAGCACTTCGGCGAAGGGCGCCAGGCGCGACTCGGTGTAGCGCATGGCGGCAAAGGACTTGGGATCATCGGGCGAGCCCCAGTTGCCCTGTCCATCCACCAGGGGATAGCGGTAGGAGAACGACTGGGCCATTAGCACCATGGCCTCGTAGCAGGCCGAGTCTCCGTGGGGATGGAACTTGCCGAGCACGTCGCCGACGGTGCGTGCAGACTTCTTGTACTTGGCGGTGGCCGACAGGCCCAGCTCGGACATGGCATAGACGATGCGCCGCTGCACGGGTTTGAGGCCATCCCCCAGGTGCGGCAGCGCCCGGTCCAGGATGACGTACATGGAGTAATCCAGGTACGCCTTCTCGGTAAAGGTCTTCAGGGGCAGGTGCTCCACCCCCTCGTAGTTCAGCTCGTTGATTGCCATAGACCGACTCTGTGGAGTTCAGTGTTCGGAACTGCGCGGACTGCCCGTATCAGACCACGTCGGCGAGGTTGCCCTTGCGCTCCAGCCAGGCCTTGCGGTCGGTGGCCCGTTTCTTGCCCAGCAGCATGTCCAGCAGCTCATGGGTGTCGTCGCCGGCCTCCACGGTCAGCTGCACCAGGCGGCGCGTCTCCGGCGCGATGGTGGTTTCGCGCAGCTGCATGGGGTTCATCTCCCCCAGCCCCTTGAAGCGCTGCACGTTGACCTTGCCCTTGATCTTCTCCGCAGCGATACGGTCGAGCACGCCATCCTTCTCGGCATCGTCCAGGGCATAGAACACCGACTTGCCCACATCGATCCGGTAGAGGGGCGGCATGGCCACGTAGACATGTCCGGCCAGCACCAGGGGACGGAAATGGCGCAGGAACAGGGCGCACAACAGGGTGGCGATATGGGCACCGTCGGAGTCGGCGTCGGCCAGGATGCAGACCTTGCCGTAGCGCAGCCCCCGCAGATCCTCGGATCCGGGCTCCACGCCGATGGCCAGAGCGATGTCGTGCACCTCCTGGGACGCCAGCACCTGCCCCGGGTCCACCTCCCAGGTGTTGAGGATCTTGCCCCGCAACGGCATGATCGCCTGGAAATCCCGGTCCCGGGCCTGCTTGGCCGAACCGCCCGCCGAATCGCCTTCCACCAGGAACAGCTCCGTGCGCGCCGGATCGGTGGCCGTGCAGTCGGCCAGCTTGCCGGGCAGCGCCGGGCCTGCGGTGACCTTCTTTCGCACCACCTTCTTGCCGGCCCGCAGGCGGTTCTGGGCGCCCTGGATGGCCAGGGCGGCGATCCGCTCTCCGGCTTCGGTATGCTGGTTCAGCCACAGGCTGAAGGCATCCTTCACCACTCCGGAGACGAAGGGCGCGCACTCGCGCGAGCCGAGGCGCTCCTTGGTCTGGCCGCTGAACTGGGGATCCTGGAGCTTGACTGACAGGATATAGCTGCACTTGTCCCACACATCCTCCGGCGCCAGGCGCACACCGCGGGGCAGCAGGTTCCGGAACTCGCAGAACTCGCGCACCGCCTCGGTGAGCCCCATGCGCAGTCCGTTCACGTGGGTGCCGCCCTGGACGGTGGGGATCAGGTTGACGTAGCTCTCCGAGACCGGCTCGCCGCCCTCGGGCAGCCAGACCACCGCCCACTCGGCCGCTTCCCGATTGCCCTGGAAGTCGCCCACGAACGGCTCTGCGGGCAGGCGCTCGGCCTCCTCGAGCGCATCCAGCAGGTAATCGCGCAGCCCCTGCTCGTACTGCCACTGCACCTCCTCGCCGCCGGCCTCGTCGCGAAAGCGCACCTGCAGCCCCGGGCACAGCACCGCCTTGGCCCTCAGCACATGCTTGAGGCGTGGCACGGAGAAACGTGGGGAGTCGAAGTACTCCGGATCGGGCCAGAAGCGCACCGTCGTGCCGGTGTTCTGCCGGCCCACCTTGCCCACCACCTCCAGGTCGGAGGTCTTTTCGCCGCCGGCGAAGGCGATGTTGTACTCCTTGCCGCCGCGGCGAACCCACACCTCCAGATGACGGGACAGGGCGTTGACCACCGACACCCCGACGCCGTGCAGCCCGCCGGAGAACTGGTAGTTCTTATGGGAGAACTTACCGCCCGCGTGCAGGCGTGTGAGGATCAGCTCCACCCCCGGAATGCCGTGCTCCGGATGAACGTCCACCGGCATGCCGCGGCCGTCATCGCGCACCTCCAGGGAGCCGTCCTTGTGCAGACACACGTCGATTCGGGAGGCGTGTCCCGCCACCGCCTCGTCCACGCTGTTGTCGATGACCTCCTGGGCCAGGTGGTTGGGTCGGGTGATATCGGTGTACATCCCCGGGCGTTTGCGCACCGGGTCGAGGCCGCTCAGGACCTCGATGGCGGAAGCATCGTAGGCACTGCTCATGAGCTTGGATTCTGCGTGGTTGGAAAAAGCCTGTGCACGGCGGTTTCAGTCGGATGCGTCGCGAATAGCCTGCCTGATTTCCCTGGACGAGCGGGCGCCGAAGTCGGCATTGCACAGGAAATCGCGCGCCAGCGGGTAGCGATAGCGGCCCACACCGTGACGGCTGATGCGCTTCCATTTCATTTCGGGCACTGGATGGAAACGGCCGTCGGAGCCGGCGTAGGCATAGCGGCGGTAACGTCCGTCGCAGCGCACCGCCTCGTAGAACAGGTTGCGGGCACCCGAGTCCGATACCAGGGCCACGACGTAGCGCACCGCGCGGCCCGCGATCACCTGCAGCGAGTCGGGAGCGATGGAGACGGAGTAGCCGTAGTCGGGCAGGTCCAGGGCGACCCTCACCCACCCGCCGGACTTGGGAACGGCGGGCAGCTTGACCGGCGCCTCAGGCTGCTCCTTGGCCGGCGGACCGTCGCCATCATCGGACACGTTTCCGCCGAAAATGATGGAATCGTCGGCCGCCGCCGGCAGGGCGACCGCCGCCCAGAGCAGGACGGCGAGCGCAGCGAAACGGCGCAACCGCCCCTCAGCGCCCGCGCGCGCCACGCCCGAATCCCTGCTGCCCGCCTGCCTTGCTCATAGGCCGTGCAGTGTACCGCGGCTCGACCCCAGAGGCGAATACCCGGGGGAGCTTTGGACAGCCACCTTGCGTGGATTGCCGTTCCCGGGCCGGCGCCGCCAAGCTTCACACCGCGGGCGGCGCCCGGGGCGGGAGGCAACGGACGCCGGCGCTCAGTCCAGATCCGCGGCCAGGGATTCCCGGACGGCGTCCGCAACGGGGTCGGCGCTATGCCTGTAGGACTCGTGGTCAATGCCCATGCTCACCGCGGCCCCGTCCTTGACCGCCGTAATCATGGCCGGTTCGAGCTCGAAGCGCAGAAAATGGACCGACGAGGTCTTCTCGGCGGTCTCGCGCTCCAGATCCTCGTCGGCGATGGCATAGACCGGATCGTGCCCGGCCACTTTCACCCACACCTGGTCCTCGATACCCACCATTTTCGCCAGCATGCGCCGGCGCTCGTCCTCGTCCGGGAACTCCAGCATGAAGGTCGCCTTCCAGTTGCTGCCGTCCGGGATCATTGGGTTGTAGGCCCCCAGCTCGTCCTCGATGCCTTCGGCCTCGAAAATGCGCTCGGCCCGCAGCATCTCCTGGACCTGGTACTGCATGGTCAGAAAATCCTCGAAATAAAGCGTGGCGTTGGGGCCGATCTGAACCTGCCGGTTCTTCTTGTGCGCCATGACCTCGGCGCGAAATTCGGGCCGCTTCTGGGCGTACTGCTCGAGGCTGTAGAGCTTTTCCCGGCTGAGCTTTTCCATTGCATGCCTCCCTCACGGGCCGCTGCTCCCGCGCGCCCGGGGCGCGCGGGAGCAGCGGCCGTTTCAGATACCGTAGGCCCTGCGCAGC
The DNA here is from genome assembly GCA_035267985.1 of Gammaproteobacteria bacterium. Classification (GTDB taxonomy): domain Bacteria; phylum Pseudomonadota; class Gammaproteobacteria; order DATFLG01; family DATFLG01; genus DATFLG01. The sequence goes on from DATFLG010000213.1 coordinate 5,092, forward strand.
AACGTCAGGGGATGGACGGGTACGCTCGGGTTCGTCAGACCGTTCTCGATCTGATGGCCGGCCATGGGACAGTCGCTGCTGTAATAGTCGGCTTCGGCCTTCTCCACGCGCCGGACCACCGGCTTGGCGATCTTCATGGATGCCTCGTGGAACTCGCTCTTCACGGCATAGGTGCCGTTGTGTCCGGAGCAGCGTTCGATGGGCTCCACCTCGGTCTCCGGCACCAGCTGCAACAGATCCCGGGTCTTGAGCCCCAGGTTCTGCACCCGCAGGTGACAGGCCACATGATAGGCGATCCTGCCCAACCCGCTCTTGAAGTCGGTACGCAGCTTGCCTTCCTTGTGACGCAGCATCAGGTACTCGAACGGGTCGTAGATGTGGTCGCGCACCTTCTCCACATCGGCGTCGCCGGCAAACAGCAGCGGCAGTTCCTGCTTGAACATCAGCACACAGGAGGGCACCGGTGCGACGATGTCCCAGCCTGCGTCGATGAGGCGCACCAGCTCCGGCACGTTGGCGTCCTTGAGCTTCTCCACCGCCGCCAGATCTCCCAGCTCCAGCTTGGGCATGCCGCAGCAGCGCTCCTGGCGGGGGACGGTCACCGGAATGGAATTGTGCTCGAACACCGCCACCAGGTCCGCGCCGATGTCGGGCTCGTTGTAGTTGCCGTAGCAGGTGGTGAACAGCACCACCTTGCCGCGCGTCTCCCCCGCCGCCTCGGCCTTGCTCTCATCGGCCCGGTGACTGCGCAGCCGCTTGCGCAGGGTGTCGCTGTGATAGGCCGGCAGCAGGGCCCCGGGATGCACCCCCAGGGCGCTGTCCAGCAGCTTGCGGGCCGCGCCGCTGCGGTTGGCGGCGTTGACGGATCCGGCCACCACCGGGATCGAGGCCAGCCGGCCCACCGCATCGGTGGAGGTCAGCATCCGGTCCCGGCGCTTGACCTCCCCCTTCTGGAATTTCACCGCCTTGGCGCGCAGCATGACATGGGGGAAGTCCACGTCCCACTCATGGGGCGGCACGTAGGGGCATTTGCTCATGAAGCACATGTCGCACAGGTAGCACTGATCCACCACGTCCCAGTACACCCGTTTGTCGACTCCGTCGAGCTCCATGGTTTCCGATTCGTCGATGGCGTCGAACAGCGTCGGGAAGGCGTTGCACAGGCTGAAGCAGCGCCGGCACCCGTGGCAGATGTCGAAGATGCGCTCCATCTCCGCCACCACGGCCTGCTCGTCGTAGAAACCCGGATTCTTCCAGTCCAGGGCATGGCGCTCCGGCGCCTCCAGGCTACCCTCGCGTTTTCCCTCGGTGGGTGCTGACATGTCGACGTTCCCCCAATCCTTGCTGTCCGATGTCCCTAATGAGCAGGGGGAGGCCGGCACGGCCGACCTCCCCCTGCGCGGCCTTGCGGCCCTCAGCCCTCCAGGCCGTCCAGGGCCTTCTGGAACCGGTTGGCGTGGGACCGCTCGGCCTTGGCCAGGGTCTCGAACCAGTCGGCGATCTCGTCGAAGCCCTCGTCCCGGGCGGTCTTGGCCATGCCGGGGTACATGTCCGTGTACTCGTGGGTCTCGCCGGCGATGGCCGCCTTCAGGTTGGCATCGGTGGCGCCGATGGGCAGGCCGGTGGCCGGGTCGCCCACCGCTTCCAGGTACTCCAGGTGCCCGTGGGCATGGCCGGTCTCGCCCTCGGCGGTGGAGCGGAATACCGCGGACACGTCGTTGTAACCTTCCACGTCCGCCTTGGATGCGAAGTACAGATAGCGGCGGTTGGCCTGGGACTCGCCCGCGAAGGCCTCCTTCAGGTTGTTCTCGGTCTTGCTGCCTTTGAGCTCTGCCATGATTGCAATCCTCCGTCTTCGTTGCGACAACGGGCACAGGCCCGACTCTTCATTTAGACTCAGTCTAAAGTTCGAAAACTCTATACCCATGACAGCGTCCCTGTCAAGCGGGGCTGCGGGGTGAAGAACGGGCGGGAAGGCGCCGTTGACCGTCTCGTCAACGCTACTGTAACGTAGGGTGATCCCACCGGAGTTTCAAGACGTGGCCAAGAAACGCGGCAGCCCGGATTTCGAGCAGGCGCTCAAGGAGCTGGAAGGCCTGGTAGAGCAGATGGAACGCGGCGAGCTGAGCCTGGACGAGTCCCTGCGCTGTTTCGAGCGGGGCATTCAGCTGACCCGCACCTGCCAGCAGGCTCTGAAGGAAGCCGAGCAGAAGGTGGAGATACTGCTCGAACAGGACGGTGAATCCAAGGAAGTCCCCTTCGAAAGTGAGCAGTCCTGACCCCCGCCTGCAGACGTTCCTGGAGACATGCCGCGAGCGGGTCGACGCCGCGCTCGGCCACTGGCTCCCGGACGCCGACACCCATCCCGCCTCCCTGCACGAAGCCATGCGCTATGCCGTGCTGGACGGCGGCAAGCGCGTTCGCCCCACTCTGGTCTATGCCGCCGGTCAGGCGGTAGGCGCTGCAGAGCAGGCCCTGGACGGGCCGGCGTGCGCGGTGGAGCTGATACACGCCTATTCCCTGACCCACGACGATCTGCCGGCCATGGACGACGACGATCTGCGCCGGGGCAAGCCCACCTGCCACAAGGTCTACGGGGAGGCGACCGCGATGCTGGCAGGCGATTCCCTGCAGGCTCTGGCCTTCTATATCCTGGCCCATGATCCGGAGCCCACCGTCGCCGCCACCGACCGGGTGCGCATGATCGAGGCTCTGGCCCTGGCCGCCGGGTCCCGGGGCATGGCCGGCGGCCAGGCCATCGATCTGGCCGCCGTCGGTCACCAGCTCGGCATCGCCCAGCTCGAGGACATGCACATCCACAAGACCGGCGCGCTGATCCGCGCCAGCGTCCTGCTGGGCGCCCTGTGCCGCGCCGGCCTTGAAACCTCCCGTCTCGACCGCCTCGATCACTACGCCAAGTGCATCGGGCTGGCATTCCAGATCCGGGACGACATCCTGGACGTCTCCGGCGACAGCACCGTGGTGGGCAAGCCCATCGGCTCGGACCAGGCCCGCGACAAACCCACCTACCCGGCCCTGCTGGGACTGGAGGGCGCCGCCCGGCGCGCTGTGGAGCTGCACGAAGAGGCGATGGAAAGCCTGGCCGACTTCGACGAGCGGGCCGACCCGCTGCGCTGGCTGTCGGCCTATATCGTCCAACGCGCCAGCTGACCGGACGGCAGACCTTCCCGGCGGTGTGCTATACCCAGCCCAGGCGTCCACGGGCCCGGCGTGCCTTGCCTTGCCGGGAGACCCTGCGGATAATTGATTATTCTGACACGCTGATCCGCCCATGAGTGCTCCGACCACCTATCCCCTGCTCGAGGGTATCGACACCCCCGCCGACCTGCGGACCCTGCCCGAGCACGAGCTCGAAGCCCTGGCAGCGGAGCTGCGAGCGTTCCTGATCGAATCGGTGAGCCGCACCGGCGGCCACCTGGCGGCCGGCCTGGGCACGGTGGAACTCACCGTGGCGCTGCATTACGTATTCAATACGCCCGATGACCGCCTGGTGTGGGACGTGGGCCATCAGAGCTACCCCCACAAGATTCTCACCGGCCGGCGCGCCCGCATGGGCACCATCCGCCAAAAGGGCGGCCTGGCCGGCTTCCCGAAGCGGGATGAGAGTCCCTACGACACCTTCGGCGTGGGCCACTCCTCCACCTCCATCAGCGCCGCCCTGGGCATGGCGGTGGCCGCCGCACGCACGGGCAGCCCGCGGCGGGCCGTGGCGGTGATCGGGGACGGGGCCATGACCGCGGGCGAGGCCTTCGAGGCCCTCAACCATGCCGGCGACCTGTCGGCGAACCTGCTGGTGATCCTCAACGACAACGAGATGTCCATTTCACCCAACGTGGGCGCCCTGTCGAGCTATCTGGCCCGGGTTCTCTCCGGGCGGGTGTACTCATCGGTACGCGAGGGCAGCAAGAAGGTGCTCAAGGGCATGCCGCCCTTCTGGGAACTGGCCCGCCGGGCCGAGGAGCATGTCAAAGGGATGGTGGTGCCGGGCACCTTGTTCGAGGAGCTGGGCTTCAACTATCTCGGCCCCCTGGACGGTCACGACCTGCCCACCCTGGTGCGGACCCTGCGCAACCTCCGGGCCCTGAAAGGCCCCCAGCTGCTTCATGTGGTGACCCGCAAGGGCAAGGGGTATCCACCCGCCGAGGCCAATCCCTGCGCCTACCACGGCGTCGGCAGCTTCGACCCGCAAACCGGCCAGCCTCCCGCCGGAAAGGCGGCCGGGAGCGCCGCGGGCCCCACCTACACCGCCGTGTTCGGCCAGTGGCTCTGCGACATGGCGTCCCAGGACGGGCGCCTGGTGGGCATCACCCCCGCCATGCGGGAAGGCTCGGGCCTGGTCGCCTTTTCCGAGCGGTTCCCGGAACGCTATTTCGACGTGGGCATCGCCGAGCAGCACAGCCTCACCGTAGCCGCCGGCATGGCCTGCGACGGGCTCAAGCCGGTGGTGGCCATCTATTCCACCTTCCTGCAGCGGGCTTATGACCAGCTCATACACGACATCGCCCTGCAGGATCTGCCGGTGACCTTCGCCATCGACCGGGCCGGGCTGGTGGGCCCCGACGGGCCCACCCACGCGGGCGCCTTCGACCTGAGCTACCTGCGCTGCGTCCCCAACCTGGTGGTGATGGCGCCGGCCGACGAGGCCGAGTGCCGGCGCATGCTGTCCACAGCCTACAGCCTGGACGGGCCGGCGGCGGTGCGCTATCCCCGGGGACGAGGTCCGGGGGTGGCGGTGCCCGAGGACCTGGACGTCCTGGAAGTGGGCCGGGCCGAAACCCGCCGCGAGGGACGCCGGGTGGCCCTGCTGGCGTTCGGGTCCATGGTGGGACCGGCCCAGGAGGCCGGCGAGGACCTGGACGCCACGGTGGTCAACATGCGCTTCGTCAAGCCCCTGGACGAGGAGCGCATCGCGGCCCTGGCCGCCGACCACGAGCTGCTGGTCACCGTGGAGGAGAATGTGGTGGCCGGCGGCGCCGGCAGCGCGGTGGCCGAATGTCTGTCCCGCCAGGGCCTGAGCGTGCCCCTGCTGCACCTGGGGCTCCCGGACCGGTTCGTGGAACACGGCAGCCGGGAAGAGCTGCTGGCCGAATGCGGCCTGGATGCCGCGGGCATCCGCCAGTCCGTGGCGGCGCGCCTGGGACCCCGCGATTGCCAAGACGACCGCAGTCGGTTAATATCTTAGCGTTTTAGTCAGGAATTTCCCGTGGCTGGAACCTACACGCTCAAGGTATTGACCGACTTCGCTGCGGCTCACACGCTGCGCGATTACCCCGGTCCCTGCTCCCGCCTGCACGGCCACAACTGGAAGGTGGAAGTGGAAGTGGTGGCCCGGGAGCTGGACGCCATCGGCATGGGTCTGGATTTCAAGGTCATCAAGGACGCCGCCCGCGGGCTGGTGGGAGCGCTCGATCACCGCTATCTCAACGAGTTGGAGCCGTTCACGGCGATCAATCCCACCGCCGAGAACATCGCGGCCCACCTCTTCCGGGAGCTGGCCGGGACACTGAACACACCCGGGGTGCGGGTCAGCGCGGTCACCCTGTGGGAAACGGACCGCGCCTGCGTGCGGTACACTGAGGATCATCCATCATGAGACAGAGCGAAAGGGTGCAGCGCATCACCCCCACCATCGAAGACGTCCAGAGCAGTGCGGACACCCGCCGCATCCCCATCGACAAGGTGGGTATCAAGGACATACGGCACCCCGTCCGCGTGAAGGACCGTTCCGGGGGTGAGCAGCACACCGTCGCCAATTTCAACATGTACGTGAACCTGCCCCACAACTTCAAGGGCACGCACATGTCACGGTTCGTGGAGATCCTCAACCGCCACGAGACCGAAATCTCGGTGGAATCCTTCAAGACCATGCTCCACGAGATGACCGAGCTGCTGGAGGCGCAGTCCGGTCACATCGAAATGCACTTCCCCTACTTCGTCAACAAGAAGGCACCGGTGTCCGGCGTACAGAGCCTGATGGACTATCAGGTGACCCTCGCCGGCGAGCTCACCGACGGCGCAGCCAAGATGAACATCAAGGTGGTGGTGCCCGTCACCAGCCTGTGTCCCTGCTCGAAGAAGATCTCGGCCTACGGCGCCCACAACCAGCGCTCCCACGTGACCCTGGACGTGCGCACCCGGGACTTCGTGTGGATAGAGGAGCTCATCGAGCTGGTGGAGTCCGAAGCCTCCTGCGAGCTCTACGGGCTGCTCAAGCGTCCCGACGAGAAGTACGTCACCGAACGGGCCTACGACAATCCCAAGTTCGTGGAGGATATGGTCCGGGACATTGCCGCGCGCCTGAACGGGGACGCGCGCATCGGGGCCTATGTGGTGGAATCGGAGAACTTCGAATCCATCCACAACCATTCGGCCTACGCCATGATCGTCCACGACAAGGAAGACGACGCCGAGCCCGCCTCCACCGACTGATCCTCTTGGGGCGCACAGCGGATCCCGGCGCAGCACCCCGACCGCACACCGAAACGCCACCCCGGAGGGACCCGCCCCGATGAAGCCCGTCCTGATCTTCCGCCATGTGGACTGCGAAGGGCCCGGCTTTCTCGCGGAGTATCTGGACCGCGAGCGGGTCCCCTGGGAGCTGGTGGCAGTGGATCAGGGCGAGCCGGTCCCCCGGCGGCCCGACGGCGCCTCCGCCCTGGTGTTCATGGGCGGTCCCATGAGCGTCAACGATCCCCTGGACTGGGTGCGGGCG
>DATFLG010000214.1:0-4270 GCA_035267985.1 Gammaproteobacteria bacterium
GCCGGCTAACGGGTGCCGAAGACCACGATGGTCTTGCCCCGGGCGGTGATCAGGCCCTGCTCTTCCAGCGCCTTGAGCACGCGCCCCACCATTTCCCGGGAGCAGCCCACGATGCGGCCGATTTCCTGACGGGTGATGCGGATCTGCATGCCGTCGGGATGGGTCATGGCATCGGGCTGCTTGCACAGATCCAGCAGCGCCCGGGCCACCCGGCCGGTGACATCCAGGAAGGCCAGGTCACTCACCTTGCGGCTGGTGTTGCGCAGGCGGGTGGCCATCTGGGCGGCCAGGGCGAACAGCACGTCGGGGTTTTCCTCGGTGATCTGGCGGAAACGCCCGTAGCTGATTTCCCCCAGCTCGCACTGGCTGCGGGTCCGGACCCAGGCGCTGCGCCGGCTCTCGTTGAACAGGCCCATTTCGCCGAAGAAATCGCCCTTGTTCAGGTAGGCCAGCACGATCTCATGGCCGTCCTCGTCCTCGATCAGGACGCTCACCGAGCCTTCGATAATGTAGTAGAGTACGTCGGGCGAGTCCCCGGCGTAGATGATGACGCTCTTGGCCGGGTAACGCCGCCGGTGGCAGTGCTCCAGGAAACGGTCGATGGAGGGATTGCCAGTGCTCTTGGTGGTTGGCGTCGCCATTGTGGTCAATTGGCCGCTGCGGGTCTGGTACCCTTTCACCCCGGATTATACGCACATTACCCCCATCGGCCGTGTAGGGAAAGGGGTCCGGGTTACCGATCTGTGACACACTTCACAGCGGCTGCGGAGAACAGGCTATGAAAGCGCGGGTGAAATGGGTCGAGGGCGTGGCCTTCATGGGTGAGGCCGACAGCGGCCATGCGGTGGTCATGGACGGCCCGCCCGATGCCGGCGGGCGCAACCTGGGCACCCGGCCCATGGAGATGCTGCTGCTGGGCATGGGGGGCTGCACGGCCTTCGACGTGGTCAATATCCTCAAGCGCGGCCGCCAGCCGGTGACCGACTGTGTGGCGGAGCTGGAGGCCGAGCGGGCCGAGGAGCCGCCCCGGGTGTTCACCCGCATCCACGTGCATTTCGTGGTCACGGGCAAAGGGTTGTCCGAGTCCCAGGTGGACCGGGCGATCCGGCTGTCGGCCGAAAAGTACTGCTCGGCGTCCCTGATGCTGGGCAAGGCCGTGCCCATCACCCACGATTTCGAGATCGTCGACGCCTGATGGGGGCGGCGCGTCTGACAAGGAGGATTCCATGAACCGGCCCTCTCCCACCGCCGGGCTGCGCCACGTGGCCCTCAACGTCCGGGACCTGGAGGCCTGCGAGCGGTTCTATGTGGATCTGCTGGGTATGGAGGTGGAATGGCGTCCCGATCCGGACAACCTTTACCTGAGCAGCGGCAACGACAATCTGGCGCTGCACCGGGTGACCGGCGACACCTCCGGCGCTCCCCAACACCTGGACCATATCGGCTTCTTCCTGGTCACCCCCCAGCAGGTGGATGACTGGCACGCTTTCCTGCGCGAAAACGGCGTGGCCATCAAGGCGGCGCCGCGCACCCACCGCGACGGCGCCCGCAGCTTCTACTGCGCCGATCCGGACGGCACCGTCGTCCAGATGATCTACCATCCACCCATCGCGGAAAATATGAAATAATAGGCGGTCAACGGTCCGGTCGACCTCAGGGCTCCACCCTGTCGGCCGGCGTGTGTCACCATGGCCACGGAGGTTGTGCAGGGTGGGGAAGTCAATGAGGAAACTGAGGCTGCACGGGTTCAACAACCTCACCAAAACGCTCAGTTTCAATATCTACGACATCTGCTATGCAACCACGGCCCGTCAGCGCCGGGAGTACATCGAGTACATCGACGAGGCCTACAACGCCGAGCGCCTGACCCAGATTCTCACGGATGTCTCCAACATCATCGGCGCCAACATCCTGAACATCGCCCATCAGGATTACGAGCCCCAGGGCGCCAGCGTCACCATGCTGATTTCCGAGGAGCCGGTGGTGCCCCAGGAGCTGCTTTCGCGCAGCGAGCAGCCGGGGCCCCTGCCGGATTCCGTGGTCGCTCACCTGGACAAGAGCCACATCACGGTGCACACCTATCCGGAAAGCCATCCGGACAACGGCATCAGCACGTTCCGGGCGGACATCGATGTGTCCACCTGCGGACGCATCTCGCCCCTGCGGGCGCTCAACTACCTGATTCACAGTTTCGAATCGGATATCGTCACCGTGGATTACCGGGTGCGCGGCTTCACCCGCGACGTGCGCGGCAAGAAGCACTTCATCGATCACAAGATCAACTCCATCCAGAACTTCATGTCCAAGGATACGCGCCAGCGATACCACATGATCGACGTGAACGTGTACCAGGAGCAGACGTTCCATACCAAGATGCTGCTCAAGGACTTCGACCTGGACAATTATCTGTTCGGAGTGGACAAGGAGGATCTGGCCGCCAAGGAGCAGCGCACCATCCGCCGACGCCTGGAAAAGGAGATGGCGGAGATTTTCTATGGCCGCAACCTGCCGCGTATGCCCTAGGAAAGACTGCAAAGGCGCCACGGAAAGCACGGAAAACACGGAAGAGGGTGGAACGAGGCTCCCGGATTCCACTTCGTTCCATCCGGGCTACCATCCCTCCGTTCACCGCCAGTGGTTGGTCGGGCCGTGGTAGCGCGGATGCAGCGCGAGCTGAATCCGGGGCACCAGGAGCCACGGAGCCCACGGGAGGACAGGGTTCAAGCCCTCGTAGCCCGGATTAGCGCCAGCGTAATCCGGGGAAAGAAAGAACCACGGAATCGACGGAAGCGAAAAGCGCCGGGGAATCCACGGAAGGAAAGGACTCAAGGCACCGCAAAGTAGTCTCCGGCGCGATGCCCTTCGGTTATTGCGCCCTGGGCCGTCGCCCCGTCCGCGTCTCGAATTCTTCGGCTCCCGTGCTTCCCATCGCGCTGTTTCCTCTTCCCGGATTCCGTTTCGTTCCATCCGGACTGCCGTCGTTTCGTCGACCGATGCCGTCTGGTGGGGGGTGGCCCGTGATGGCATCATTGGGCGGCCCGGTGCCCCAGGCGCCGCTGCAGGCTGTTTCGAATCGCCACGGACAGGGGCAGGGAAGTGCGCCAGCGGGCGCAGGCGAAGTGCGGGGCGATGCTCGTGAGGAACACGGCCCGGTTCTTGAAATAGGCGCCGGGGTAAAGGTGGACCCGCACGCCCAGCAGGGAGCAGGCGATGGCGACATGAAGCCTGTCGGTGTGCACCGTTTTGAAATTCGACAGATACTCGAACATGGGCGTCACGTCCGAGAGGTAGTCTCCCGACCATGAGATGTCGTGGTTGGACAGCGGGATGCGCCATCTTTTCTCAAAGCCGGATTCCTTGTCCCTGCGAAAACAGAAGCCCGTCCCGCCCGGCGCTGCTCCACCGGCCCTGGCCGGACGGTAGTAGAATCCCATGTCGTGGCAGAACTGCGCCGACGGCAGGTTCTGGAGGCTTTCGAACCGGTCTCTGGCAAAGAACGTGACGCCGGGAATGTCCGGTGTGATTTCATAGCTCGAAGGCAGGACGACGGTGTGGTGGAAAATCGGAGCCAGCTCCGAGACGATGCGCCGCCCGCCTCCCCACAGCTTGCACCACCCGCCCCCGCCCCCGTACAGCAGGACCGCGTCGCGCAGCTCGTGTTCGCCGAGTATGCGTCCCCCGTCGCCGAGTACGATCCGACCGTCATCGCCATAGCCGACGAGGCGGGCGTCGATCCCGAAGTCCCGGAAGAACTGCTCGGTTCCGGCTTTGATGATCGCATCCCCGAGATTGCCGGGATTCGCGACGTAATACATCGGGCGCCCGTCGGCCAGGTCCCGGATGGTGGCGGCGAGACGGGCGTACTCCTGCTGCATTTGCGGGGGGAGCGGAGGGGATTCCATGGGTGATTCCTTGTTCCTGGCGACAGGGGCGGTGTGACCGGCCCGGAACGGCGGGCGGCCGAAGGGCCTTCAGGCAGCGTTCCCGTGAGGCCCCGCCGTTCCGGGCATGCCGCCGGCGGTTGTTCTGGTTTCCGGGTCAAGGGGCCGCGGCCCGCTCGATTCGCGTCGCCGCGCCGGGGTCAGACCCAGTAGGCTGTCCGGGTCATCACCTTGGAGACCACGCCCATCAGCGCCCTCACCGGCCCGGGCAGTTCCGCGCCGCCGGACTCCAGGGCGACGGTGGCGTGGTGCTGCTCGTCGCGGCGCATCTGATCGAGAATCGCCCGGCTCCTGTCGTCGGCGTCCGGCAGCCGCTGCAGGTGCCCCTC
>DATFLG010000215.1:0-7311 GCA_035267985.1 Gammaproteobacteria bacterium
CGCCCTGCGGCCCGCCGACGTGCTCCTGCTCGGCTCCGCCGAAGGGGTGCAGACCCTGACCTGAGGCGGGGCCCGTGGCGCGCCTGCTGGTCATTCTCGGCGCTGTCCTGGTTCTGGTGGGGTTGCTGTGGCCCTGGCTCACCCGCCTGGGGCTGGGCCGGCTGCCGGGAGATATCGTGATCCACCGGGGCAACTTCCGGTTCTATTTCCCGGTGACCACATCCATCATCGTGAGCCTGGTGCTGAGCCTGCTGCTGTGGCTGTTCCGGAAGTAGCCCCGCCACGGCCGTCGCGCCACCCCGGACAAAAAGAAAGAAGCGCCACGGAAGACACGGAAAGCACGGAAAAATAAGTATTGATCGGAAGTACCGGCCGCCAGTCGGCGCTGCGATCCAGGATCGGGAAAATCGGGGTCGGAGTGATTACTCCGACCCCGATTTTCCGAGGGTCTGGACGGCCGGCGCAGGTCAACGAAGGGATGGTAGCCCGGATGGAGTGAAACGGAATCCGGGGTCTTGGCTCTTTTTGTTGTCCGTGCTTTCGGTGCTTTCCGTGGCGCCTTTGATTTATTCCCTTCCGTGGGTTCCGTGGCTCTTTTCTTCCCCGCAGCCTACAGCAGCACCCGCTCGATGCCGCCGGCGCCGGCCTGGTCGATGAAGCGCTGCTGCCAGCCCTCCCCCAGCAGGGTATTGGCCATCTCCACCACGATGTAGTCGGTCTCAAGTCCCGTATCGTCGCTGTAGCGCATCAGCCCCTGCTGGCAGGCGGGGCAGGAGGTCAGCAGCTTGACGTTGCCCTCCCGGGCCCGCTGCTCGCCGGTGAGCTGCTGGATGCCCTTGTGGAGCTCCTCCTGCTTGCGGAAGCGGACCTGGGTGGCGATATCCGGGCGCGACACCGCGAAGGTGCCGGACTCGCCGCAGCAGCGGTCCGAGAGAGTGACTTCCTTGCCCATCAGTTTTGACGCCACCCCCAGGGGATTGTAGGTCTTCATGGGGGTGTGGCAGGGATCGTGGTACATGTACTGCACCCCGTCCACCCCTTCCAGGGCCAGCCCCTTCTCCATGAGGTACTCGTGGATGTCCAGCAGCCGGCAGCCGGGGAAGATCTGCTCGAATTCGTACTTCTGGAGCTGGTCCATGCAGGTGCCGCAGGAGACGATGACCGTCTTGATGTCCATGTAGTTGAGGGTGTTGGCCACCCGGTGGAAGAGCACCCGGTTGTCGGTGGTGATCTTGTGGCCGCGCTCGCGGTCGCCGGTGGAGGTCTGGGGATACCCGCAGCACAGATAACCGGGCGGCAGCACCGTCTGGGCGCCCACGTCGTAGAGCATGGCCAGGGTCGCCAGCCCGATCTGGCTGAACAGGCGCTCCGAGCCGCAGCCGGGGAAGTAGAACACCGAGTCGGACTCGTCGGTCACCTTGGCGGGGTCGCGCAGGATGGGCACCATGCGGCTGTCCTCGGCGCCCAGCAGAGCCCGCATGGTCTTGTTGGGCAACCCGCCCGGCATGGGCTTCTTGACGAAATTGATCACCTGGGCCCGCACGGTCATGGGGCCGGTGGTGGCCGCCGGCGGCGCCGACCGGCCGTTGCGCAGCAGCCTTCCGGCCAGCTTGTAGATCAGCCGCTGGCCCTGATAGCCCCACTGGATCATGCCCTTGCGCATGAGCTTGATGGTGCGCGGGTCGGTGACGTTCAGGAACGCCATGGCCGCCCAGGTGGCGGGGGTGGTGCGCTTCTTTCCCCGCTCGCGCAGGATGTGGCGCATGCGGATGGAGACGTCGCCGAAATCGATGTCCACGGGGCAGGGATTGAGACACTTGTGGCAGACGGTGCAGTGGTCGGCCACGTCGTTCATCTCCGCGAAATGGCGGATGGACAGCCCCCGGCGGGTCTGCTCCTCGTAGAGGAACGCCTCGATGATGAGGCCGGTGGCCAGAATCTTGTTGCGGGGGGAATACAGCAGGTTCGCCCGGGGCACATGGGTGGTGCACACGGGCTTGCACTTGCCGCAGCGCAGACAGTTGCGGATATCGTCGTTCAGATCCCCGAGCTCGGTCTCCTCCAGCAGCAGGGCTTCCTGCTGCACCAGGCGCAGGGACGGCGTATAGGCCCGGTCCAGCCCCGAGGCCTTGAGCAGCTTGCCGGTGTTGAAGCGCCCCTCGGGATCCACCCTGCGCTTGTAGGCGGCGAAGGCCTCCACCGCCTCGGGCTCCAGGTACTGCATCTTGGTCAGGCCGATGCCGTGCTCGCCGGAGATCACGCCGTCCAGGGAGCGGGCCAGGGCCATCACCCGGTCCACGATGCGCTCGGCTTCGTGGAGCATCCGGTAGTCGTTGGAGTTGACGGGGATGTTGGTATGCACGTTGCCGTCGCCGGCATGCATGTGGGTGGCCACGAACAGCCGGCCGGAGCGGATCTGGCGGTGGATGGCATCGAGCCGGGCGTGCACGGGCTCCAGCTCCCGGCCGCTGAAGATCTCCTTCAGGGGCCGCTCCACCTCGGCCCGGTAGGAAACCCGCAGGTCCCGGCGCAGCAGCAGATCGACGACCCGGTCGCCGGTCTGCATCCGTTCCATGGCCGCCTCGCCCACCAGCTCGGGATGGGAGGCGGCGGGTTCGTCCAGATTGTCCAGCAGCCCCTGCCAGTGGGCCCGCGCCGCCTCAAGGCACTGGCGGGCCGTCGCCTTCTTGGCGTCGACGATGGCCTGGGCCTCGTCGCTGTCCTCGAAATCCGGCAGACCCCGCAGCTCGGGCAGGTCCCCGGCCAGATAGCGCTCCACCGCCTCGATCATGCGCAGCTTGTTGGCCGTGGAGTACTCGATGTTGATGCGCTCGATGCCGGCGCTGTACTCGGCCAGGCGCTCCAGGGGGATCACCACGTCCTCGTTGATCTTGAAGGCGTTGGTGTGGGCGGCGATGGCCGCGGTGCGGGCCCGGTCCGCCCAGAAACGCCGTCGGGCCTCGGGACTGACGGCGATGAAGCCCTCGGCTGCCCGGGCGTTGGCCAGGCGCACCACCGTGGAGGCGGCGTCCGCCACCGCGTTCTCGTCGTCCCCGACGATGTCCGCCACCAGCACCATCTTGGGCAGCTCCCGGCGCGGCGCCTTGGTGCTGTAGTTCACGGCGCGCACATAGCGCTCGTCCAGGTGCTCCAGACCGGCCAGCATCACGTCGGGATGGGCGTCCAGGTAGTCCTTGGTTTCGACAATGGCGGGCACGGCCCGCTGCAGGTCGGCGCCGAAGAATTCCAGGCATACGGTCCGGGTGTGGGCCGGCATGCGGTGGAGCACGAACTCCGCAGAGGTGATTAACCCGTCGCAGCCTTCCTTCTGCACCCCCGGCAGGCCGCCCAGGAATTTGTCGGTGACATCCTTGCCCAGCCCCTCCTTGCGCAGGCTGGCGCCGGGCACCCGGAGGACCTCGGGCTCGCCGGCCGGCTTGCGGCCCTTGCCCTTGTAGCGGGTGATGCGGAATTCCACCGTCTTCTGGTCGTGGATCTTGCCCAGGTTGTGGCCGATGCGCTCCACCTCAAGCCACTGGCCGTCGGGCATCACCATGCGCCAGGAGGCCAGGTTGTCCACGGTGGTGCCCCACAGCACCGCCTTCTTGCCGCCGGCGTTCATGGCCACGTTGCCGCCGATGGTGGAGGCATCCTGGGAGGTGGGGTCCACGGCGAAGGTGTAGCCGGCGGCTTCCGCCTGCTCGGTGACCCGCCGGGTCACCACCCCGGCCCCGGCGCGGATGGTGGGCACCGGCTCGTCCAGGCCGGGCAGGGTGCGCATCTCCACTGCCCCCAGGCTCTCGAGCTTCTCGGTATTGACCACCGCGGTGTCGCTGTCCAGGGGCACGGCGCCGCCGGTGTAGCCGGTGCCGCCGCCCCGGGCGATGATGGCCAGGCCCAGGTCCAGGCAGGCGCGCACCACGGCCTGCACCTCCTGCTCGGTGTCCGGGCTGATCACCACCAGGGGCAGCTCCACCCGCCAGTCGGTGGCGTCGGTGGCATGGGACACCCGCGCCAGGCCGCCGAAGTCCACGTTGTCGGCCCGGGTCACCCGGGCCAGGCGCCGGCGCACCTTGGCCCGCAGACGGCGGGTGCGGGGAAACCAGGCCTCGAATTCCGCCACCGCCTCCCGGGCCCGGTCCGCCAGGCGCAGGGCCAGGGTGTTGCCGTTGGCCCGGGCCACGATCTGGTCCAGTCGGTGATGCAGGGCGTGCACCAGGGACCCCAGGCGTTTTTTGTTCTCCAGCAGGTCGTCCTGGATATAGGGGTTGCGGCTGACCACCCACATGTCCCCCAGCACCTCGAACAGCATGCGGGCGGAGATGCCCGTGCGGCGGGTGCCCCGCAGCTCGTTGAGCACGTCCCACATCTCCTCGCCCAGGTAACGGATGACGATCTCCCGGTCGGAGAAGGAGGTGTAGTTGTAGGGAATCTCGCGGATTCGCGTGGCAGTCGCGGTCATGGAGGCGCCTGGAAGAACAGCAGGGGTGAGACCCCGGAACAAGATCAGCAAAGGCTTATCTTATCACCCGGGGCGCGCCGGCGTCTTTGGCAAGCGCCGGCTTAAAGGACGCAAAAGGTATGGGAAAGGCGGCGTGCAAAAGCGCTACGGAAGAACTCAGATGACCATGGAGTAGCGCGGGCATGTGGATCCCTCACGCCGGGCGCTCGGGCTTCCGCGTACTATATATAACCGCGCCCCGGATTCCGCTGGCGCTTCATCCGGGCTACGACGGCCGGCCTGGACCGGCGGCTTGAGCGGGACGTTTGTCGTCCGGTTGGAACGAAGTGGAATCCGGGGATTCGGGCTCCGCTCTTGTCCGTGCTTTCGGTGCTTTCCGTGGCGCCTTTGATCTATTCCCTTCCGTTGATCTATTCCCTTCCGTGGATTCCGTGGGTTCCGTGGCTCTCAGCCTTTCCCGGATTACGCTGGCGCTAATCCGGGCTACAGGGGTCTGGATAACCGGCGCAGGTGAACGAAGGGACGGTAGCCTGGATGGAACGAAGTGGAATCCGGGGTGTTCGTCTTGTTGTTTTCCGTGCTTTCCGTGTTTTCCGTGGCGCCTTTGCAAAATGCGGGGTCGGAGTAATCGACTCCGACCCCCATTTTGCCGTGGGTTCCGTGGCTCTTTCGGTTCCCACAAAAAAATCGGGCGCCCGAAGGCGCCCGTCAGTGCTACAGCCGTTTTTTCTTCTTCGAACCGGAGTTCTCAGAAGTGGTGGATGAAGCCCACCGAGAACGCGCTCGGGCTGTCGCCGGCGTTGGCACCCGGGATGTTCTCGCCGTGGCCGCCGTTGCCCAGGTGGAAGCTCGCGTTGTTGTCGTTGCTCAGCTTGGCGTACTGGGCGTACACGTTGGTGGTCTTGCTGAACTTGTGGGTGGCATTGATGACCCACTGGTCAGCACCGTCGTTGCCGCCGGTCACGCTGGAGCTGTTGGCCTTGTAATAGGCCAGGCCGAAGGAGTTCATGCCCATGCCCATCTTGCCGAACAGGCCCCAGGCGCTGCGGTCGGCCCGCAGGCCGTAGCCGGAGTCGGCGGAGAGGTCCTCGTAGATGCCGCCCACCTTGAAGGGCGCGAAGTCGTAGGAGCCGCTCAGACGCCAGGCCTTCAGGTCGCTGTTGGACACGTCCGAGAACTGCTTCTCGTAGGCCAGCCAGGCATTGATGGGGCCGTTCTTGTAGTTGCCCGCCAGATCCCAGCCGCCCGCCTTGGTGTTGGAGGGGTTGCTGGCGTTGTTGTTGCCCACCCAGACCGCCATACCGGTGAAGCCGTTGAAGCTGGGGGTCATGTAGGCCAGCACCCGGCTGAACCGCTGGTTGATCAGGTTGCTGCCGCCGCTGCTGGACGAACCCAGGAGGTTACGGGAGTCGCCCACGGTGTCGTTCCAGGGCATGACATGGGTGTCGGCCATCTTGATGGGCGAGTCGTGGCGCCCGGCCAGGAACGTGCCCCAGCCGCCCCGGAAGCCGGCGAAGGTGTTGCGGCCTGCCCAGCTGCCGCTGGACCCGTTGGGGTTCAGGGAGTTCTCCACCTGCCAGATGAAGGCGTTGCCGCCGCCGATGTCCTCGGAGCCCTTGAAACCAATGCGCCAGGCGTTGTTGGACAGGGCCGAGCCGCTGCTGTCGGTGCAGGTGCCGGTGTCGCAGGCGTAGCTGGTGTTGGAGCTGGAATAGAAGTCGTAGGACGAGTGGATCTTACCGTAGATCTTCACGTCGGCATTGGCAGCACCGGTAGCCATGGCGCCGGCCAGCGCAACGCCGATCGCGCTTGCAAGAAGCTTCTTGTTCATTACATCTCTCCCCATATATCCGTACGTAGGATGTCTCATCGTTCGATGAACGCGCGTAACTGTAGCGCAGCTGTCAACACCCGTGCAACATCTTTTTTCAAAAAAACGACATTGAGGCCTTTTATGTTGTTCTTGGGCAACAAATGGCCGTAAGTGCCGGATTATTGACTTGGTTGTCCGGGTGGATGCAGCCGACCCGCAGGCCCGCGCACCGGACGCTCAATCGGCCGGGGCGCGGAAAACTTTAGGGTTTGGCGAAAAAACCACGGCCGGCGGCGCATAGGGGCGAAAGTCTAGCAGGGGAGTATGACAGGGAGGTTGCGCGCGATGATCAGCCCGGGCGTGGCCGGGGCGGCAACGGACCTTTATAAGGGCCGCCCACCCGGCAATGCGCTCCGGTCCCGCACGCTTGATCTCACGGTTTCTGTTTCGTCCGTGTTTCTCGAGGCGCCTTGGATTCTTTCCTTCCGTGGATTCGGTGGGTTCCGCGGCCCCTGATTTTCCCCGGATTACGCTGGCGCTGATCCGGGCTACGACTTCCGTGGATTCCGTGGGTTCGGTGGCTCTTACCTTCCCGGATTTCGCTGCGCTCAATCCAGGCTACAAGAGGGCGGACAGCCGGCGCAGGTCACCAAAGGAATGGCAGCCCGGATGGAGTGAAACAGAGTCCGGGCCTTTTGGCTTTGGTCTCATCCGTGCTTTCCGTGCTTTCCGTGCTTTCCGTGGCGCCTTTGATTTGTTCCCTTCCGTGGATTCCGTGGGTTCCGTGGCTCTTGGGTTCTCACCCATGGCGCTGGCGTTCATCCGCCCACAAAAAAGCCCGCCTGGCGGCGGGCTTCGGTGTTGGCTGGGGGACTAGGATTCGAACCTAGGTTGACGGAGTCAGAGTCCGCTGTCCTACCACTAGACGATCCCCCAAGTGAATCGCGTCGCCTACAGCGGCAGCCTGGGCAACGGCCGGCCGCTGCGGGACTCGATCAGGCTGTTGAGCATGCGGTCTATGCGCCGGGCCTCTTCC
>DATFLG010000216.1:0-2288 GCA_035267985.1 Gammaproteobacteria bacterium
ACAAAATCCGCCCCGTCCCAAAGGGTTGCGGCCCAAAGCCGCGGCGTCTGCGTTGCACCCCTTGCCCGTGGAATGGCCCATCGGTGGAAGGGGGCGGCGGCGTGCGCCTTGCCGGCGCCGGCTTTGGACCCGCAACGCGGCTCATGGGGGATCTTGAGATAGGTTCTAGTGGAGTAGTGCCGCCACCCCGTAGGCGACACCGGCGCAGGCCGCCGCCCCGGCGCCCAGAATGGTGTAGGCGCCGCGGGTGAGATCCCTCAGGGTTTTCTTGATGGCGGCGCGATCGTTCACGTTGGGAAAGGGACCTTCCGGCACCGTGACACCCAGAAAATCGCACAGCGGCGCCCATCCCTGGTCGGCGGAGAAGATCAGCAGACGGTCGGGTGGCACGGTCGCCTTCACGTCTTCAATATGCTGATGGTAGTGGGCGATGGCCTGGTCCCGGTCCTCCATGGTGCCCTGGTGGGCACGTTGCCAGATCAGTCTGCGGGACATGTCCCCGAACTTGCGACCGAAGGGCGTGCACAGCTCCAGCACCTTGAACTGCCACATGGTCTCGGTGAAATAGATGGTGTCCATGATGCTCTCATACCACGCCTCGGCGCCGCGGGGGTGCAAGGTGAGCAGTACCTTGGCGCCGGGATAGGCCTCCAGCAGCTCGCGCCACACGCAACATGCCGGATTGTCCACTGTGGCTGTGTAGCCGGCGAACACCTGGTCCCAGTCATGTTGGGTGCCCGGCGGGGACTTGGCCACTTTGCGCCAGAAGTCCAGGTGGGCCTTATTGTCCGGGTTATCCAGCACCTCGAACATGTGGTAGCAGGGAAAGCCCAATTGTTTGAGCGCGGTGTATACAGACAGGGTGCCGGTGCGGCCGAAGCCGGCGCCGATGATCTTGAGGGCCATGGGCGTGTCTCCAGGATCCGGAACGGCCCCCGCGGGGCTTGATAGGGATTCTAGCCGAGCAGCAAGCAATAAGGGGCATCATAAGAAAAGACGACCGGGCAGGACAGATCCCGGATGTGACGGGAGCCTGGCCGTGCTCAGCCTCCGGCCTCGAGCCCCGGTGCCCTCAGTCCTGCCAGTACCGCTCCCGCATCCGGTCACAGAAGGCGACGATGTTGGCCTGGGACCGGACCGCTTCGGTGAGGGGGTCTTCCACTTCCGGCTTGAGCAGGTTGGCGAACAGGCCGTAGGCGGCGGCGTCGATGGTCGAGGGCTGACTGAAGAAGAAGTCTCTGTCACCCAACACCCGGGCCACGGCCTGCACGTCGGCGCTCCCCTCTGCGTAGATCTGCTCCGGAGCGTTGAGGCCGACCCCCTGGGCCCGGGGCTGCCTGAGGACGTCCCGGCGAATGACGGGAGCGACGACGCTGCGGACCACCGGATGCATGCCGGCGAAGAAGCCGTCCCGGGTCACTTGCCAGTGGGGCACCCAGCGGTTCCACATGGCCACGAAATACAGGCTCTTCTCCAGGGTGCGCTGCACCAGATGGGCAGTGGCCCGCTGGGCCGGAGTCAGATGCTCGTCCAGGGTGACGCCCCGCTCGGCGGTGAGGGTGTCGATGATGTAATTGCTGTCGGGCAGCACGGAACCGTCGGGCCGGGTGATGTATGGCGCCTTTCCGGTGGGCGACTTCGGCGGCCCCTTCAGGACCTTCAACCGGTAGGAAATGCCCGCCATGCGCAGCCAGGTGAGCAGCTTGAGGCAGAAGGGGCTGGCGCTGGGCAGCCCCCAGGCGCCGGGCAGGCTGTGGACCTCGACAGGTTCGGTGCCCATGGCGGACCTCTCAATAGCATGTCGCTCAAGGCCCGAGTGGGCCACCAACGCCTGGCGGGGTCCCGGGGGCCCGGGTGGGAGCCGCGGGCAGGCAGCCGCCAGCGGTCTGCCGTCGGCCCAACCAATTATAGATGCCCGGGCGCCCCCCCCGGGGTCAGGAGCGGACTTTGGAGGTCGAAGTCTCGGGAGCCTCCGTGTCGCGGGCCGCCCGGCCCGGAAGCGGGATCAGCATGGGCACCCGCGCCCGGTACTCGCGGTAGCGTGAACCGAAGAACGTGATCAGGTCATGCTCTTCGAACTGCAGGGCCACCAGGATGTAGCCGGTGGAGGCGGCGGCGAACAGCAGGTGACCCCAGCTCATCACCGGCGCGCTCCAGAATGCGACGACAAAGCCCAGCATGATGGGATGACGCACATGGCGATACAGTCCCCTGAGCTGGAAGGCCGGGTCCTGGTGCGGGCGCCGGCGCAGACGCTCGTAGACCTGCTGCAGACCGAACAGGTGGGC
>DATFLG010000217.1:0-6047 GCA_035267985.1 Gammaproteobacteria bacterium
GCCAGTTCCAGGCGCAGGGTGTCGTACAGGCCTTCCAGGGCGTATTTGCTGGCGGTGTAGGCGCCCCGAAAGGGCAGGGCGATGAGCCCCAGCACCGAGCTGTTCTGCACGATCCGGCCGTAGCCCTGGGTGCGCATGACCGGGATCACCCGCGTATTGAGCTCGTGGGCCCCGAAGACGTTGGTTTCGAACTGGGCGCGCAGGACGTCGCGGCTGAGATCCTCCACGGCGCCGGGCTGACCATAACCGCCGTTGTTGAACAGTCCGTACAGGCGCCCGCCGGTGCGTTCCAGTATCTCCCCGACGGCCTCGGCAATGGATCGTGAGTCGGCCAGATCGAGTCGCAGGCTTTCGAAACCCTCGGTGCTCAGACGAGCCGCGTCCTCCGTCTTGCGCGCGGTGGCGAACACGCGGTAACCGGCATCGCGCAGCGCTTTCGCCGTGGCGTGCCCGATGCCGCTGGAGCAGCCGGTGATCAGGACGGACTGTGCATTGGGATTTGCCATGAATGTTCCGTATCTATGACATGGGCCGCAGAAGCTACGCGGCTCGGACAATCAATTGGTTGACCGCTTTGTGTCAATGCCCCCCCGCTGCCGGTGGAGGCGCGCGGTTGCGCCGGTGCTGTTGCGCAGTCCTCCGCCGACATGCCGCCCCGTGGGCTTCGTGTTCCGTGTCGTTCGCGCCATTGCGTTTGCGGTTCTGCGATTCGCCCGGTCAGGCCAGCAGTACCGCCACGATGCCCGTGACGAAGATGCCGTCGAAGGTGCCGGCGCCGCCGATGGAGGCGACCGGCGCACCCAGGTGTTTGATGTCTTTCACCCGCAGCAGGTCGGCGCCGATCAGTACCCCCAGGGTGCCGCTGATATAGGCCAGGGGCGGGCTGTGCTGGGGGCTGATCAGCACCGCCGCCAGGGCGGCGCCGATGGGCGCGATGAGAATGGGCATGCCGATGCCCAGTCCGGGGATCGGCCGGCTGAAGCCATAGCTGACGGCGGTCACCAGGCCCACCCCCAGCAGCACTTCGCCGGCGCCCAGGGGATTATGGGCCATCAGGTAAGCCGAGAACATCACCGGGATCAGCCCGCCGCCCACGTTCAGGGCGATCACGGTCCGGCCGGTGAACGGCCGGGGTTGCTGGCGCAGCAGCCCGCGCAGCTCCCGGGGCAGCTGATCCTGCGGCGGCGGGTGGGCGTCGATCGTGGCCAGGGGCAGATTGATCATGCTGCCGAACAGGGATGCGTACAGCAGCAGGAACCCCGAGGAGGCGGACAGCCCCAGCTTGTCGAATGCCACGGTGAGCAGCCCCACCTGCACGAAGGCCAGCAGCAGGACCAGCAGCACCACGAACAGCAGCAGATGCAGGGGCGAGAACGATGGGCGCATGGCATCGGGCCGGTGGATGGGGCTCAGGAACGGGCTGCCGCCAGGGCATCGGCGATCAGCGGGGCCAGCTCCACTGCATTGGTCGCATGGGTGATGCTGTCGGTGCTCCACAGCCGGTCGACGCCCGCGCCATGAACATGCTCCAGGGCGTCGTCCACGAACAGGGCATGGACCACCATCGCATGGACTTCCCGGGCGCCGCGGGCCAGTGCCTGACGGGCGGCCGCTGCCAGGGTGCGTCCGGTACTGGCGATGTCGTCCACCAGCACCACCGGCCGGCCCCTGAGGTCCAGCTTCGGGAGTTCGACCTCCACCTGTCGGTCGCCGCGGCGCTCTTTGAGAGCCACACCATAGGCCAGTCCGCCGTGGCGGGCAACGGCCCGGGCCCACTGCTGCGCCTCCGTGTCCGGGGCCAGGATCAACGGGGCGTCAAGCTGCTGGGCCAGGAAGCGGCCGATCGGGCCGGCCGCCGTCACGGTGAGTGCGGCAGGCGCCGGAACCGCCTGGGCCAGGCGCGGCGTGCGGTGCAGGTGGGGATCCACGGCCACCACGGTGTCGAACAGCCGCGCCAGATGCCTGCCCACGACCCGCTGGCTGACGGCTTCCCCGGACCGGAAGGCCATGTCCTGGCGCATGTAGCACAGGTACGGCGCCACCAGGGTGAGCCGGCGGGCACCCAGCTCGCGGGCCGTGCCGGCCGCCAGGGCGAGCTCCACCAGCTTGGTGTTGGGGTGGTCGAGGCTGCGGCAGATGATCACCTCGGGCGGCAGGTCGGGGGGCAGGCGTACCAGGGACTCCCCGTCGGGGAAGTGGTGCACGTCTATGATTTCGCAGGGAACGCCAAGGCGGACCGCCACCGCTTCGGCTTGGGGGCAATACTCGGGGAACCCCAGCACCAGCTTGTCCCGTGTCCCGGCCATGGTCCTCGCCGTCGATGCACGCCCGGGGGCGTGCTCAGAACTCCACGTACGGGCCCGGCACCTGGTCGGCCCGGCCGATGGTATACCCGCTGCGGCGCGCGCACAGGCTGCGGGCAAAGGCCAGCTCGGCCTTCACCTCCGCGTGCACCCGGTAGAGTATGTCATCCTTGGCGACCGGATCGCCCAGCTTCTTTAGGAGGTCGACGCCGGCGCCCCGGCCCATGGGAGCGCCCGCCAGGCGCGCGATCCGCGCGAGATGGTAGTTGTCCACGCCGGTGACCACCCCGGCCTCGGATGCGCTGACCTCGAACTGCAGTGGACCGGGACCAAAGGCCTGCTCCTGGCGTCCCTGGGCGTCGATGATCGCGTTCATCTTGGCCAGGGCGCGCCCGGACTCCAGGATGTCCCGGGCGATGGCGAATCCCCGTCCGCCCCGGACGTTAGGGTCGAACTCGATGATCCGTCCGGCCAGGTGCAGGGCTTTCTGGCGCAGATCCTCCGGCGCGTCCGGCTCGTTGCCCAGCACCTGCATGACGTCCCGGGCTTCGAGCACCGGCCCGATCCCCCGGCCCACGGGCTGGCGCCCGTCAGTGATGACCACCTCGAGATGGATGCCCAGCTCATCGCCGACGAACTCGAACAGCTTGCGCAGGGCCAGGGCCTGGCGCATCTGGCGCACCTTGGCCGTGGGGCCCACCGGAATATCCACCAGCAGGTGGGTGGATCCGGCCGCCAGCTTCTTGGACAGAATGGACGCCACCATCTGTCCCCGGGAGTCGATGCCCAGGGGGCGCTCCACGGAAATCAGGATGTCGTCCACGGGGGCCAGACGGGCCGTTCCGCCCCAGGCCAGGCATCCGCGCTGGCGGCGCACCAGCCGGTGGAGGGTGTCGGGTGCAAGCTCCACCTTCGCCAGCAGCTCCATGGTGTCGGCGGTGCCGGCCGGGGAGGTGATGGCGCGGCTGGAGGTCTTGGGCATGACCATGCCGTGGGCCGCGACGATGGGCATGATCAGCATGCTGGTGCGGTTGCCGGGGATGCCGCCGATGCAGTGCTTGTCCGCCACCAGGGGCTCATCCCATTGCAGCCGTTCCCCGGACTCCAGCATGGCCCGGGTCAGGAACAGGATCTCGTCCCGATCCAGGCCGGTCTGGGCGCAGGAGACCAGAAAAGCGGCCATCTCGGTCTTGGAGTAGCGGCTGTCGTTGATGTCCCGGGTGATGGCCTGAAAATCCTCCAGGCCCAGCCGCTCGCCCCTCATCTTGCGGCGTACCGCCTCCATGGAGCCGGGGGGCTCGGCGTGCTCGACCCGCACCTGGCCGCCGGGACGGACCCCCAGCTGGGCGAAGGCCTGCTCCGACAGGCCCAGCTCCCCGGTGCCCACCAGCTGCTCGTCATCCACTACGTTGAGCACCGCCAGCACCCGCCTGCCGTCCGTGGTGACTTCCACCTTGGACAGGGCCTGGAAACCCTCGGCCCGGTAGATGGCGCAGTCCCGGTGCATGAACGCCACGTTTTCCCGGTAGGTGTCGATGCCCACGCGGCGCACGCGCAGGCGTTCCGCGGGCCGGGACGCAGGATCCGGCTGGCTCATGGGCGGGAGTCTCCCAGGCGGCTCAGGGGAGTCAGGTTAACTCCCCCGAAATATCGCACTGTCCCGCCCCGGGTGTCGAGGGGGCGCCGGCGGGGGGCGCGCGGAGGCGTACCGGCCGGCCCTGTGGTATACAGGGGGCGCAGGAGAACGGGAGACGGCCGTGAGCGACAGGAGCAATCCGAGCGCCGGCGCCGAGCGCCGGGAGTACTTCCGCGTCGATGACAGTGTGCTGCTGGATTATCGCCTGCTGGGGGAGGGGGAACCGCCGGATCCCGGGGATCGGGAGGAACCCGGCCGGTTCACCGTGATGGCGGACTTCGCTGCCAAGTCGCGGCACATGCACCGCCTCGCTCACCGCATCCGACGCCAGTCCGCCGATCTGGCCCGTTACCTGGAGCTGCTGGACGATAAGCTCAACACCCTGGCACGGCTGTGCGTGGATCAGGCCACCGGGGACATGGACCGCAGCGCCCGGCCGGTGAGCCTGAGCGCCGGCGGCATCCGGTTTCGTGCCGGGTCCGCACTCGCTGCCGGTGCGCGCCTGGAGCTGCGGATGGTTTTGCTTCCGTCCCGCACCGGACTGGTGGTCCGGGCACGGGTGGTGCACTGCCAGCCGGCCGACCCCGAAGGGGAGTTCCCCTATCAGGTGGGGGTCGAGTTCGAGGACCTGCGGGAGGTGGACCGCGAGCTGCTGGTGCGCCATCTGCTGGGCCGTCAGGCCCGCCACCTCCATGACGACGTCGACGGATAGGCCGGTTCAGCCCGCCGCCGCGGGCCGCACCCCCGGGCCCCGTTCGGCCCTTTCCTCCTGTTGAAGCTGCCACAGTCGGGTGTACAGGCCGTCGCGGGCCAGCAACTCCCGGTGAGTGCCCTGCTCGAGCACCCGGCCGGCATCCATGACCAGGATGCGGTCGGCGTCGATCACGGTGGACAGCCGGTGGGCGATGACCAGGGTGGTGTGCTTCGCAGCCACCTGGCGCAGGGCCTCCAGGATCGCCTGCTCGGAGGCCGAGTCCAGACTGGAAGTGGCCTCGTCGAACACCAGGATCCGGGGATCCTTCAGGATGGCGCGGGCAATGGCGACGCGCTGCTTCTCCCCGCCCGAGAGCTTCAGGCCCCGTTCGCCCACCACCGTGTCGTAGCCCTGGGGCAGGGCGCTGATGAACGCGTGCAGGTTGGCCATCCGGGCGGCTTCCACAACGGCATCGCGGTCCGCGCCCGGGCGGGCGTAGGCGATGTTGTAGAGCAGGGTGTCGTTGAACAGCACGGTGTCCTGGGGAACGATGCCGATGGCGGCGCGCAGGCTGTCCTGGGTCACCTCGCGCACGTCCTGACCGTTGATCAGCACCCGACCGGCGCTCACCTCATAGAAGCGGAACAGCAGCCGCGCGAGGGTGGATTTGCCCGCGCCGCTGGGACCCACGACGGCCACCTTGTGTCCGGCGGGAATGGTGAAGTCGACTTCGTGGAGGATGGGCCGGCTGGGGTCGTAGGCAAAGGAAACCCGCTCGAAGCGCACCTCGCCGGCGCCCACTTCGAGCGCGCGGGCGTGGGGCCGGTCCCGGATCTCGGGCTCGCGCTCGAGCATCTCGAACATCGCCTCCATGTCCGAAAGGGCGTGCTTGAGCTGGCTGTAGACCATGCCCAGAAAGCCCAGCGGGATGAACAGCTGCAGCATAAAGCCGTTGACCATCACCAGATCGCCGATGGTCATGGTGCCCTGCACCACGCCGCGCCCGGCCAGCACCATCACCAGGGTCACCCCGACGGCAATGATCATGCTCTGACCCACATTCAGGGCCGACAGGGAGGTCTGGGACTTGATGGCGGCCTGTTCCCAATGACGCAGGCTTGCGTCGTAGCGCTGCAGCTCGTGGCGTTCGTTGCCGAAGAACTTGACCGTTTCGTAATTGATCAGTGAGTCGATGGCCTGGGTGTTGGCCTGGGAATCCATGGCGTTCATGGTGACCCGGTACTTCATCCGCCACTCGGTGACGAAGAAGGTAAACACGACGTAGCTCACCACGCACACCAGGGTGATCACCACGAACCAGATGCTGTAGCGGGCCAGCAGGATGCCGGCGATCAGGGTCACCTCCACCGCGGTGGGAATGATGTTGAACACCAGATAGTTCAGCAGCGAGCTC
>DATFLG010000218.1:0-4565 GCA_035267985.1 Gammaproteobacteria bacterium
AGGCGGAAGTCGAGCTCGTCGAGGCAGGCCTTGTAGTTGTGCAGCAGCTCGCGTTCGTTGCGTGCGCCCATGAAGATGTCGGCGAGCTCATAGCTGTAGCTGTCCTGATCCCGCAGCTCCGACAGGCGGGTGCCTTCCTCCACGCCAACCTGGACCAGCGTTCCGGGAAAACGTTCCTGCACGCGGGCTATCTGGGCGGCAGTCGGCACCCGGGTGACCGTCGCGTCATTGTACACACGCGCCATGAACTTGGCAGCGCAGGCATGGCGGCCTTCCCGGTAGGGGAAGTCCGGCGCCCGGCCCAGGCCGAGCCGGACCATGACCTGATGGTGAGAGGCGCCGTCCACCAGCTCGAATACCGGACAATGGGATTTCGAGATGCGCGGATTGATCTCCAGGAGTCGGATGGTGTCGCGGGACGGATCCCAGAAGAACTCCACGTTGAACGGTGTGGTGTCGAGCCCGATATGGGTGATCACCTGCTTTGCGCAGTTTGCCATCCGCTGCTGGACGCTGCGGGGAAGCCGCGACGGGTATTGGTAGCGCAGAAAACTGACCCGGTTGGGGGCCCGTATGGAGTCCAGTACCCCGTAGATGACCGGAGTGCCCTCGTGCACGTAGCCCTCCAGGGTGCATTGGCGCCCCCCGATGATCTCTTCGGCGATGCACCGGTAGCCGTCCACCCGGGGAAGGTCATCCGGGAGGCTGGCCTGCTCGAGCACGTAGTTGAACGGCTCGGCGAAGCGGGCGATGCCTTCGCGGATGGCCGGAAGGGCGACCTGCAGGTCCCGGGCGCCGGCGATACGGAACCCGAGGTACGAGGAGAAAGCCTTGATCGGCTTGAGCCAGAACGGATAGTCCAGGTCCAGATTCGCGATGCTGGCATCGTCAAAAGGGTCGACCAGGGCAAATCGGGGCGTGCACCCGGGGACGGCCTCGCGCTGGCGCAGGCGGCTCCAGTATTTGTGCTCGCACTGCAGGATGCTCTCCAGGCTGGGGGAGGGCAGATCCCGTTCCTTGCGCAGAATGGGCAGAATCGTGCTGGTGGGAAAATCCCAATAACCGACGATGGCGTCGACCGAGCCGGGAAAGGTGTTGAGGGTGTCCTCGGCCCTGGAAAACCACTCCTCCAGCGGGTAATGCCTGGGACTGACCACGTAGTCGTACTCGAGCAGCCCGTGAAACCGGTATTCCTGGGCATCGCGAATGGTTTCCAACAGTTCCAGATTGAAGTCGTCCAGACCCATGACGAATATGTTCTTCACAACCAGCACCTCTTGAAGTCGGGTGTGCACCGGCACCGCCAGCGGCGCCGCCGCGCGGGGTGCAAAACCTCCTTGCAGTCGAATGGCTTGCGCAGTGTTCTACGATTAAATCTAGCAGGCGCCGGTGAGCGTTGGCGCGGCTGCCGAGGATTTCGTGAACAGACAGGGAGGTGCGACAGCCTATGGATATTCCGCAAACCATGCGGGCGATGGTGCTCGAAGCCCCCGGTGAGCCCCTGGTGCCGCGCGAGCGCCCGGTGCCGGAACCGGACAAAGGACAGGTATTGGTCCGGGTGGAGGCCTGCGGGGTGTGCCGTACGGACCTTCATATCGTGGACGGAGAGCTCAACAAGCCCAGGCTGCCGTTGATACCCGGGCACGAGATCGTCGGCCGGGTGGTGGCGGCCGGCGACGGGGCCGGGCGTTACGAGGCCGGCAGCCGGGTGGGTGTGCCGTGGCTGGGGCACGTGGACGGGACCTGCCGCTACTGCCGCCGCGGCCAGGAGAATCTCTGCGACCATCCGCTGTTCACCGGCTATACCATGGACGGGGGCTATGCGGAGTATGTGGTGGCTTTCGAGGATTTCTGCTTTCCGGTGCCCGAGAGCTACGCGGCGCCCCAGGCCGCGCCCCTGCTGTGCGCCGGGCTCATCGGCTACCGGGCGTACCGGATGACCGGGGAGCATGTGGAGCGCCTGGGGCTTTACGGATTCGGTGCGGCGGCCCATATCCTCGCCCAGGTCGCCGTGCACGAGGGAAAGCAGATCTACGCCTTCACCAAGCCGGGGGACGAGCGTTCCCAGGAATTTGCCCGCCGCCTGGGAGCGCAGTGGGCCGGTGCCTCCGGGCAGGCCCCGCCGGAAACCCTGGATGCGGCAATCATCTTCGCTCCCGTCGGTCCGCTGGTGGTGGATGCCTTGCGGGTCACGGACAAAGGGGGGTCGGTGGTGTGCGGGGGCATTCACATGAGCGATATTCCGCAATTCCCCTACCGCCTGCTGTGGGAGGAGCGCACCGTCCGATCGGTGGCGAACCTCACCCGTCGTGACGGGGAGGAACTGCTGGCGATGGCGCCCCGGGTGCCGGTGGCCACCGAAGTGCACACCTTTCCCCTGGCGAAGGCCAATGAGGCGCTGGACCAGCTGCGCAGCGGCGCCTTCGACGGGGCCGCGGTGCTGACCATGGGCTGACCGCCCGTTGTTGCGGGGGCCGGGCACCGGGAGGGGGCCACCCGGGCACGGGCTGGCGCAAACGGGCAGACCCGTCGGATCGGAGCCGATCTCGGCATCCTGCGCGAACCGTGCGGCACTGCCAGACACGTGCTAGGGGGGAGTGGCCCGCCGCCGGCGGTGCAGGCGGAATTCCCGGGTCTCTCCCCCCGCGACCTCGTGCACCTGTCCGGCCACGCCCAGCCGGATGGCCGGGGCGCCGCCGGGGGCGGCGCTGAGGCGCAGCGTGTCCGGCGTCACCCATACTCCAAGGGAGTGGCCGCGGTAGCGCAGGTTGAGGCTCAGACGGGACAGTCCGGCCGGCAGTGCCGGGTTGAACCACAGCGTGTCGCCGCGGGTGACCACGCCCGTATAGCAGCGTTGCACCAGGTCCAGCGTGCCCCCCATGGCCCCCATATGGATACCTTCCTTGGTGGTGCCGCCCTGGATGTCGGTGACGTCGCTGTCCAGGGACCGGGTGAACAGCTCCCATGACCGGTCCCGGTCCGAGCGGGATACCACCCAGGCGTGCACCACCCGGCTCAGGGTCGAGCCGTGGGAGGTGCGTTGCAGGTAGTATTCGATGTTGCGGGGAATGGTCTCCGGCGGAAATGCATACCCGAGGCGCGCGAACAGTTCCTCCAGCTCCTCGGCCGAGAAGAGATAGAAGAGCATGAGCACGTCCGCCTGCTTGGAGGCCTTGTATCGATTGGGCGAGTCGCCCTCGGCCTCCAGCAACCGGTCCAGACGCTGTATGTCGCCGTATCTGGCCCGGTAGCCTTCCCAGTCGAATTCGGAAAGTCGTTCATAGCCCTCGAACTGGCTCAGGATGCCCTGGTCGTGGAACGGCAGGAACATCGTGCGGCTGATAGTGTCCCAGCGGTCCAGTTCCTCCGGTTCCAGGCTCAGGGATTGGCGCAGCTCGCGGTAGCGTTCCACCGGGAGGAGGGAAGGCAGTGCCAGCGCGCGGCACAGCACCCATGCCGCCAGCACATTGGTGTAGGCGTTGTTGTTCAGTCCCGCGGCATCGGCCTCCGGATAGGCGTCGTGGTACTCATCCGGCCCCATGACGCCCAGGATGTCGTAGCGCCGGCGGTGTTCGTTGTAAGTGGCGGCGTCGGCCCAGAAACGGGCGATCTCGAGAATCATCTCGGCGCCGTAGAACGACAGGAACTCCAGATCACGGGTGACTTCGTAGTACTGCCACACGTTGTAGGCGATTGCGGAGCTCACGTGGCGTTGAAGACGGGAGTGGTCCTCGATCCAGCGCCCCGACTGCGGGTTCAGGTGCAGCCGCTGGCTTTCCTCCCGCCCGTTGCTGGCGCTCTGCCACGGATACATCGCGCCCCTGAATCCGGCTGCGCGCGCGGCGCGACGGGCCTCGCCCAGGCGACGATAGCGGTAGCGCAGCAGCGAGGCGGTAATCTCGGGCACCCGCAGATTGAGCATCGGGAAGACGAACAGCTCGTCCCAGAATATATGGCCCCGATAGGCCTCGCCGTGAAGGCCGCGGGCCGGTATCCCCACGTCCAGGTCCATGGTGTTGGGGGATGCGGTCTGCAGCACGTGAAACAGGTGCAGGTGCAGGATCCGCTCGTTGCGGTTGTCCGGCTCCCTTCCCGGATGTCCGAGCTGCAGGTCGAAACGCTGCCAGAGGTGACTCCAGATGCGGCCGTGGCTGTCGGCCAGGGTCGCGAAGTCGGGAGCCTCGGTGGCCGCTTTGCGCGATTCCAGGGCACACTCGGAAATGGCCGTGTCCCGGGAGGTGAACAGGGCAAGCACCTTCTCCACGCACAGCGCGACCCCCTCGGCGACGTCAACCTCGTAGAGCGCGGCGCAACAGCCTGGTTCGGCCATCGCCGTCGGTTCGGCGTGCAGGGGCTCACCGCGCCGGCTCAGGGTCAGTCGGGCGCTTTGCGCCACCTGCAGGCGGGACTGACTGGTTTCCACCAGCAGATGCAGCAGACCCCGATCCGGGCAACCGCTGTCGCGCAGATTCAGGTGTTGATTGCTGAGCCCCTGATAGCGGGAGACGCCGGCATTGCGCACCTGTCCGTCCAGGGCGGCGCGGATCTGCAGACGCCCGGACCAG
>DATFLG010000219.1:0-3686 GCA_035267985.1 Gammaproteobacteria bacterium
GTTCATGTCCCCGTCCGTTGCCTGCCACACGGTGCTGGCACCCGCCGTGCCCCACAGCAGGACGACGGCCAGCAGAACCCATAATTGCTTTTGAAATCTCATCTCCTCTCCTCCGGCAGGGCACCCGCGACGCCATGGCCCGGGCAGGCTTCCCGCCTGATCAAACTCCGGTTTGAAGCGGTATTCGTGAAGTGGCTTGACACCTACAAGCACAAAGCGCGCCAACATGCTGCAAGTGGCTGGCTGACCGGTAATTATGAAGTAATTGCTTACGTATGCATATTACGATTTTCTTAAAGCGTCAGCCGCACCGACGGTACTGAACCCGCCGTCGGCGGGTGTAACCACCCATGTTCAACTAGTTACGAAATGACGAGGGGAATGCGAAGGGAAAAACCGGTGTAAAAGAGGCTGACAGACAACAAACGGCCGCCCGAAGGCGGCCGTCACTGCGCGCCGGCGGCGCCTGAAATCAGGCGGTCTTGCGGCGGGCCACTCCCACCAGACCGATGAGGCCCGAGCCGAACAGCCAGACGGCGGCGGGCACCGGTACGGCCGAGGGGGGTACGGTCTGCTTCAGGTCCACCCCAAGGATGGTCCCGCCGCTGTTGGTGCCGCTCCAGGTAAGGTGGCAGGTGTCCGTGGAAGTGCTGCAGGACACGCCGTCCGCCTGCCGCCAGCCCGTGGTCCCGTCATTGTATGCCAGGGTGAAGTAGGGACCATTGGTCACCGTGGTCTGGTCGCCGTTGTTATTGCTGACCGTGAAGCTGCCAGTGGTGGCGCCTACCGGGTTAGACCCGTAAGCCATGACATCGCCATTCGCCATATCGATCGGCAGATAGCCGTTGGTGTAGACACTTCCCACACTGCTGGTGTCATAGCTGGTGTTATCGTTGTCGAAAAATCCCAGTGAGCCCACCGTCGTGGAGATGTTGACGATGTTCACGTTGGTATCCGTGGGCTCGAAGGTGTACACGCTGCTGGCGGTAGCCACGCCGCTTATCAGACATCCCGCCAGTGCCGTCGCCAAAGCCGTTGTTCTTGTCAAATGCATCCGCTCAAACTCCTCCGTGAATATCCGTGTTCCCCCCGGAACGACCTGCCATGCTGAAACCGTGGGATGGATTGCACCTGCCCACCATGCACACACCATTCCGGTATGAGCCACATCCTGATTTATCAGTAACTTACGCGCGAAAATCCAGAGTGGGGCCGGTATAAACCCACGGCATCTGTAAGCTCCACCGACGCTTCAGGCCCGGGACCCCGCCGGCCGCAATAATCTGAATTTCTATTAAATACAAAAGATTAATGACAGGGCCGGCGCGCCGTGCGGATCGGACGGCACTGTAAGCCTTCCCGACAACCGGGGTTTCGCGGGAAAACCCCGGAGATTCAGGCGAAAGCGGCCAACAGCACGGCCCCCAGCACCAGCCGATAGATCACGAAGGGCAGCATCCCCATGCGCTCCAGAAGCTTGAGGAAGTAGTGGATGCACAGGTAGGCGCTGACGGCGGAGATGGCATAGCCCAGCCCCAGGGCCGCCCAGTCCACGGGCGCGCCCTGCAGGTCCAGGTCCACCGCCTCCAGGGCCCCGGCCAGCACGATCACCGGGATGGACAGCAGGAAGGAGAAGCGGGCGGCCCCGGCCCGGGTCAGGCCCATGAGCAGCCCGGCGGTCATGGTGGCGCCGGATCGGGAAGTGCCGGGGACCAGGGCCAGGGCCTGGAACACACCCACCACCGCCACGTCCTTCCAGGTCAGGGCGTGCTCGCTGCGCACCCGCCGGCCGAAGGCGTCGGCCCACCACAGCAGCAGGCCGAATCCCACGGTGGCCGCCGCGATCACCAGGGGCGCCCGCAGGGTGGTTTCCACCGCATGCTTGAAGGCCAGGCCCGCCAGGCCCACGGGAATGGTGCCCAGCAGCACCGCCCAGGCCAGGCGGCTGTCGGGGGTGTGCCCGCGGCCGGTCAGAGAGCCGGCCCAGTCCCGGGCCATGGCCCCCAGCTCCCGACGAAAATACACCACCACGGCGGTCAGGGTGCCCACATGGACGGCGATGTCGAAGCCCAGCCCCTGGTCCGGCCAGTCCACGATCCGGGGCAGCAGGATCAGGTGGGCGGAGCTGGAGATGGGCAGAAACTCGGTCAGTCCCTGGAGCAGGGCCAGGGCCAGAATATGGGTCAGTGCCATGAAGGGCTCTTCGTGTTGTATCGCTCTTCCGTCGAGGGTGCCGGGGCTATAAGCGGTTGCGCAGATCCTGGCCCCGGAAGCCGGTCACCGGCGGGTCGACGCCCCGGCCCAATGCCATGCATTTGAACCGCTCCCCCATCTCCCCGGGCAGCATCAGGGTCTTCACCGCCTGGACCTGAGCCAGGTAGGCGGCGCCCCCACCGGTGTCCAGCTCGCCCATCAGCTCGTCGATGCCGGTATCCATCAGAAAATGGGCCTGGGTGGCGAAACCCAGCAGCTCCAGCCCGGCCCCCACCCCGGCCTCGGCCACCGCCGTGAAATCCACATGGGCGGTGATGTCCTGCAGGCCCGGCAGCAGCAGCGCCTCCCCATGGGCCCGGTGGCGGTAGTGGCACATGAGGGTACCCTGGGCGCGCTCCGGGTGATAGAGCTCCCGGCGCGGATAGCCGTAGTCCACCAGCAGCATGAGTCCCCGGTCCAGGCGCTCGGCCAGGCTCTGCAGCCAGGGTCCCAGGCCCAGGTTGACCTCGCCGGTATAGCCCTCCGTGAAGCTCACCTCGCCGGTGAGGGCAGCCACCGCCCGGGCCAGGGGCGGCGGCGCCGGCCGGGCCTGCCAGCGCAGCCCGCCGCCGTCCCCGGCCACCACCAGTTCCTCCGCCCCGCCGGCCCGCCAGCGGAACCGGTGCACCGGCAGGGCATCCAGCACCTCGTTGGCCAGCACCACGCCCCGGAAGCCCGGCTCCGGCAGGTGCTCCAGCCAGCGCACCCGGCCCGCCAGGGCCGGCACCCGGGCCCGCAGCGTCTCGGCCTGGCGCTGGCGCAGCTCGGCGCTGCGTTCCAGAATCCAGTAGGTGCCCGGCAGACGCTCCAGGCGCTCCAGCTCCACCAGGGCCTCGGCGGCCAGCGTACCGCTGCCGGCTCCCAGCTCCAGCAGATCGCCGTCCAGATCCGCCAGCACCGGGGCGCAGGCCCGGGCCACGCAGCGGGAAAACAGGGGAGAGGTCTCCGGAGCGGTGATGAAGTCCCCGCCGGCACCGAACTTGCGCAGCCCCGCGCTGTAGTAGCCCAGCCCCGGCGCGTACAGGCAAAGCTCCATGTAGCGGGCGAAATCGATGGCGCCGCCCGCCCGGGCGATGGCCTCATGGATACGGGCCAGCAGCGCCTCCCCCAGGCGGCGGGCCTCGGGGGGCGGGGCGGGCCAGTCCGGGGGCAGGCGCCAGGGGTCGGGCATCGCCTGGGCACTCATGGTCCGGGGCCTTCAGGGCCCGGCCGGGCGGGCGCCCCGTTCGACGGTGATGCCCACGGCCCGGGCGGCGGACACCGCCGCCGGCTTGCTCACGGTCAGGCGCACCCAGGGCACGGCAAACTCGCTCATCACCAGGGCCGCCACCTGCTCGGCCAGGGTTTCCACCAGCTGGAAGCGGCTGTCGCCCACGAATTCCTTGAGCCGGTCCGCCACCGCCTTGTAGTCCAGGGCATCGTTCAGGTCGTCG
>DATFLG010000220.1:0-2685 GCA_035267985.1 Gammaproteobacteria bacterium
AACTGCACGGTCTCGGTGGAGGCGTGGCCGGTGATGTCCAGGGCCTGGGAGGGCCCCTTGATGATGTTGATGGAATCCCGGGAATAGCTCACCCCGAGTCGGCCGTTCCTGTCATTGACCGGCACCGAGTAGGACACGAAGCCGTCCCGGGCACCCCGGCTTCCCACGAAATAGCCGTCGAGACGGTCGTCGATGCGCAGCGGGCCGTGCAGGCGGAAAGTCGCCCCCGCCCGGTAGCGGCCCGTGCTGGTGGATCCGGCGTCGTCCACGAACACGCCGACCTGCACCCGGGGCGGCTCCTGGGCCATGAGCAGAATCCGCGTCAGGCCCTTCTCAGCGCCCGGGCGCAATACCGCACGCAGCTGCATATCGCTGGTGCGGTTGAAGAACACCAGATCGTCCTTGAGCACCGCGCCGTCCACCACCTGCCCCGGCTGCTGGCTGACCCGGGCCCGGATGAACCCGCCCTTGGTGTAATGGTTGCCCTGTATCTGCAGCTTGCCCAGGCGGCCTTCAACCAGCTCGATGTGCACCACCCCGTGACGGATGCGCTGGGGCGGCAGCACTGCCTTGGCGGTGTAGATATCCCGCCGGGTATAGAGCTTGTTGATCCGTGCGACGATGGTGCGCAGGTCGGCCACGGTCACCTTGTGGTCCAGGTACGGTTTGACCACGCCCGCCAGCACCCGGGGCTTGAGGAAGTGGGACTTGTTGAACCGCACGTCCTTCAGCACAAAGGCAGGGCCCTTGTGGCCGGCGCCTTTGCCCTGGGGGGGCGGCCCGGGCCTGACGATGGGGTTCTCCGGCACCCGGGGGCGCTCGTTCTTTTTGCGCTGCTGATAGTACTGCTGGGTCTCCCGGGTCCGGTTCTGCTGGGCGCCGGGCGTGCTGGTCCGGGGCACCGTCGCCGCCCCGGCCGCCGCCCAGACCAGGCTGACCGCGACGCCCGCCAGGATTCTCGACACAAACGCTCCCATTTCCGTTGTACGGCTCACACAGACACTCTCTGTTATGGGTTGATACGGTTTACGGACCCGGGTTCACCGCCGGCCCCGACGTCCCCTGCAGGGAAACCGGGTTGGGCCATGCAATGACCCGTTGCAGGATGCCGGCGTACGACGGCGACTGCCGTTCGAATCGGCGCCGGGTCCCGGAGGCCAGGTCGAGGCTCATGCCCCGGAAGGTGTAGCGCACCGCGCTTTCTCCCCGGTACATGGGGGCCAGGGCCCGGTGGGGCTGATCGAAATTGGGCACCTCAACCTCATAGCCTCGGGCGTAGTGCATCACGTAGGCGGTGGTGGTGGTCCGTATGCCGTTCTGCAGCAGCCGGAAACCGTGGTCCGGTTCAGTCAGCTGCACGTCCACGTTGGACAGCCGGGGAGTGGTATTATCCACCAGCAGCTCCGTCACCGGCGTGATCAACCGCAGGGTTTCCGGCACGTCGGCCTGCTTCATGTCGACTCTGCGCGCTGAGGTCTGCAGCACCGTATTCGCTCCGGCCAACCGCTGCAGATCCAGCCCGGCCGGGGCGTCCACCGAGAGCTGGACTTTGCGCGCCACGCCGTTGCGGTAACCCGTCACCGTCATCACCAGGGGCGATGCCGGGCCCGCGCCGCCGACGCTGGCGGGCGCATTGCCGGCCTGGGTGGCATTGACGTTCACGCCGTCGTCGGCCGCCAGGTTCAGCCGCCGGGCAACGTTCGCCGACTGCACGTCGATGCGGTGCAGCGCCGAGAGACTGGCATGGTCGGCGCTCAACCGGGTACCGGTGATGGAGCCGTTGGTGGAGTCCATGGACAACCCGTCGCCGACGTTCAGCCCCCCGAAGTTCATGCTGCCGGCCGCCTTGAGGGCCAGATCCTTGCCCACGGCAATGGTATCGAAATGCATCGCAGCCCCGGCCGTGAGCGAGCCCGAACCCCCCGCCCTGACATGGTGGATGTCCAGGTCGGTCCCGGCCACGGCGTTCACGTCGCCGCCGGTGGCGGTGAGCTGGTTGCCGGTCAGGCTTGTTCCCGCCTTCAGATCCGCGTCCTGTCCGGCGCTGACGCTGTCGAACTGCATGCCGGCCCCGGCGGTCAGCGAGCCCGAGCCGCCCGCCCTGACATGCTTGATGTCCAGATCGGTGCCGGCCACGGCGTTCACGTCGCCGCCGGTGGCAGTAAGCTGGTTGCCGGTCAGGCTTGTTCCCGCCTTCAGATCAACGTCCTGTCCGGCGCTGACGGTGTCGAACCCGACCGCCTGCGCGGCGTTCAGATCCACGCTGCCCCGGGCATCCACCGAGCCGCCCTTCACCGCACCGCCCGTGGATGTGCCGGTCACATCCGCGCCGCTGGTGAGGGTGGTGAACGCCAGGTCACCGGCCGCGGTCAGGCTCTGGTCCCGGCCGCTGTCGACGGTTCCCAGGTCCATGGCGCCGCCGGCGCTCAGGTCCACCGTGCCCGTCGGGGCGTCGACCTGGGTCCCGTCCACGTTGCCGTCGGCGCGGCCCGTGACATTCTGCCCGGTACGGATGGCGTTGAAATGGAAGTCGCCGTGGATGACCGCGTGCACCGAACCGCGCTTGGCGTCGAAGTCTGACGAATCCAGTCCCCGCAGATCGATGAGGTTGATGTCCCCGGCATCGCTTCGGGCGGTGATGTTGGGGGTGTCCACGGTCAGGGGATCGCCGATCCCCGTGCCGGC
>DATFLG010000221.1:0-3129 GCA_035267985.1 Gammaproteobacteria bacterium
GTTCAAAGTGTTCGACATCGCCGGCTCGGCCATGAGTGCCCAGACGACCCGGCTGAATGTGACCGCCAGCAATCTCGCCAATGCCGACAGCACCAGCAGCAGCGTCGGCGCCACCTATCGCGCCCGGGAACCGGTGTTCGCCGCCGTGTTCAACAGCCTGCGCCCCAGCGACCCCACGGCCCAGGTGAAGGTGCGCGGCATCGTGGAAAGTCAGGCCCCGCTGCAGAAACGCTACTCCCCTGGTGATCCCAACGCGGACAAGAACGGCTATGTGTACCTGCCCAACGTCAATGTGGTGGACGAAATGGCCAACATGATTTCCGCGTCCCGGTCCTACCAGAACAACGCCCAGGTGCTCAACACCTGCAAGCAGCTGTTGCTGCACACCCTGCAGATGGGCAAGTAGAGCGAAGAGATTGAGGAGACCGCCCGATGAGTAATCCGACGACAAATCCGCTGCAGGGGCTGGGGCTGCGGACCCAGCAGCAGCTTCAGAGTGCTTCAGGCACGGGGCAGAAGACCCTGGGCCAGAAGGACTTCCTGAAACTGATGCTCACCCAGCTCAAGGAGCAGAACCCCACCAAGCCCCTGGACGCGAACCAGATGATCAGCCAGATGGCCCAGTTCAGCCAGGTCAGCGGTCTGCAGAACCTGCAGAAATCCGTCGGGGACCTGAGCAGCTCCCTGTACTCCAACCAGGCGCTGCAGGGCGCCAACCTGGTGGGCCACAAAGTCCTGGCCCCCACGGGGACGGCCCAGCTCGCTACCGCCGGTGGCAGCGTCTCCGGTGCGGTGGATCTGCCCGCCGCGGCGAGCAATGTCACCCTGAAGGTCTACGACCAGAGCGGTCAGCTGGTGCGCAGCATCCCCATGGGGGACCACGCCGCCGGCAACGTGGACTTCAAATGGGACGGGATGACGTCAAAGGGACAGGCGGCGCCCGCCGGCACCTACATGGTGACGGCTCAGGCCACCTACAACGGGAAGGAGCAGGCTGTTGACACCATGACGGCCTCCACGGTCCAGAGCGTGACGCTGGACAAGTCGGGAGCCCTTACCCTGAATCTCGCAGGCGCCGGGTCGGTGGATTTTTCCAAAGTCCGGCAGATCATGTGATCGCCCAAGGAGTCATGAGCCATGGCATTTCGTATCGCACTGAGTGGTCTCAACGCCGCATCCCAGGATCTGGATGTGACCGGCAACAATATCGCCAACGCCAGCACCACCGGCTTCAAGCAGTCACGCACCGAATTCGCGGACGTGTTCGCCACCAGCGGCGGCGCCGTCAGCTCCGATGCCATCGGCGGCGGCGTGCGCATGTCCAAAGTGGCTCAGCAGTTCAGCCAGGGCAATGTGAAGTTCACCAATAACAACATGGACCTGGCGATCAACGGGGAAGGCTTCTTCATCCTCAAGCACGGTGGCAGCGAGATTTACAGCCGGGCCGGGGCGTTCAGCGTCGACCGCAACGGCTACGTGGTCAACGCCAACGCCCAGCGGCTTCAGGTCTATTCGCCCGCCAATGCAGCCGGCACCAAGTTCAACACCGGGTCCCTGCAGGACCTGCAGGTGTCCACCTCCCAGGGGGCGCCCAGCGCCACCACCAGCGTGAGCTCCCTGCTCAACCTGGACTCGTCCGACTCCACTATACCCACGGCGGCGTTCAGCACCACGGATCCGACCACGTACAACTATTCCACGTCCTTCACCATGTACGATTCCTTCGGGACCAGCCATACCGCGACCATGTATTTCCGCAAGACGTCGCCCAAGCACTGGGACGCCTACGCCTACGGCCAGACTTCCTCCGGCACCCAGAAGATCAACCTGGGTGGCACCAACGGCGCCGCCCAGCTGGTATTCAAGTCCGACGGCAGCCTGGACACGACCGCTTCGAGTCCCCTGAACGGCAAGCCCACGGGCACGTTCACGCCCAGTAACGGCGCCAATTCCATGCCTCTGACCTTTGACTTCTCCAAGCTGACCCAGTACGGGTCGGGCTACAGCGTCAATGCCATCAACCAGGACGGCTACAGCACCGGGCGCCTGACCGGCATCGACATCAGCGACACGGGAGTGGTGTCGGCCCGCTTCACCAACGGCCAGTCCCGGTCCCTGGGCAAGGTGGCGCTGGCCAACTTCCCCAACAAGCAGGGCCTGCGCCAGCTCGGCGACACCACCTGGGCGGCCAGCTATGACTCCGGGGATGCGATCAAGGGGGAGGCCAGCACGGGCAGCTTCGGGGCCATCCAGTCCGGCGCCCTGGAGTCTTCCAACGTGGACATCGCCGCCCAGCTCGTGAACCTGATCACGGCCCAGCGCAACTTCCAGGCCAACTCCCAGGTGATCACCACGGCCGACCACGTGACCCAGACCATCATCAACATGCGCTGAGGCTGACCGGAGAGGCTCGCAATGGACCGTATGCTTTACGTGGCCGCCAGCGGGGCGCACCAGATCCAGCTGGCCCAGACCGCCAACAGCAACAACCTGGCCAATGCCAATACCACCGGGTTCATGGCGGATCTGGCGGCGTTCCGCAGCCAGCCCGTGTTCGGGCCGGGGCAGCCGAGCCGGGTCTATGCCATGGCCGAAAAACCGGGTGTCGACTTCTCCCGAGGCAACCTGCAGAACACGGGCCGGGCCCTGGACGTGGCAGTCAATGGCCCCGGTTTCATCGCGGTGCAGGCCCCCGACGGCAGCGAGGCCTATACGCGCCGGGGGGACCTGAAGGTCTCCAGCACCGGCCTGCTCACCAACGGCGCCGGACATCCGGTGCTGGGCAACGGGGGGCCCATCGTGCTGCCGCCGTCCAGCAAGATCGACATCGGCGCGGACGGGACCATCTCGGTGCTGCCGCCGGGGCAGAACCCCTCCACCATGGCGGTCGTGGACCGGATCAAGCTGGTCGATCCGAAGGACGGCGCCCTGAACAAGAGCAGGGACGGGCTGCTGCACACCCGCAGCGGCAAGCCCGCACAGGCCGACGCCTCGGTGCAGCTGGTCTCGGGCACCCTGGAGTCGAGCAACGTGGACACGGTGTCCGCCATGGTCAACATGATCGAGCTGGCGCGGCGGTTCGAGATGCAGGTGCAGATGATGAAGACCGGCCAGCAGAACGATGCCGCG
>DATFLG010000222.1:0-9847 GCA_035267985.1 Gammaproteobacteria bacterium
GTTGCCGGAAGCCCAGTGCTTGGAGCCGTTAGTCAGCGCTGGTAGATCGGTGTTAGGGTCGAACAGACCGTTGACGCCAAGTCCGATGGTGAAGGTCACCATGTGCTGCCAATCAGCCGGGTCGTACTTGGGGTCGTAGAACTGACCGGATGTGTACGGCGCCGCGGCCCCTTTGGGCATGTAGACCGGCACGGTGTTTGAGAGGTCGCCGCGAAGATCATGATCCCAGTAATACATGGCCACATCGGCCAGTGTCACAGGCTCGCAATACAGCCCATAGTACGTCTGTGTGCAGATACCCTTGCCCTGAAAAGGGTTGCGGGGACTGTACTGATAGGTATCGCCTGCCGGGTCCGAAATCGAAGGCCCGGCCGTCTCGTCAGCATCGGCGATGGGCGTGGAATGGCTGTCCTTCAAATAACTGTCATTGGGTCCTTCATACCCATTCCAGAGCCCATCGGTCATTACCACCGAGAAGTTCTGACGGCAGGCATACTCGGTCCCGTCCTGATTGCCCGGGTCCTCGGCGTAAGGGCTGTTCACCCCCGAGGTCTGGAAATACTGGCCCACGCGGTTGAGCGCATCGCGCAGCGGTGTACCGCCGTTGGCGCCGGAGTCGATCAACCAATTGAACCAATCGGCGCGAGCGGTGCCCGTGAACGGTTGGAGCAGTTGGACACCGGCGACGGAGGCCGCGTTGCTGGCGGGATTGAGCTGATTGGCGGTGTCGTTGAGGTTCTGGCCGGCGACCCGGACATTGTGCCCCAGCTGGGCAAAAGCGCGGGTCACGGCGCTCTTGGCCGCCAGCACGCGCAGGCGGTAGTAGGAGAACCAGTTGGCAAAATTCTGCTCCTGCCCCGGGGGCAGCACAACGCGCACATAGCAGGCATCGTTGCTGATACCGGGACTGGCGCACCCGGTTCCAACCGGATCATAGTTGTAATAGTAGGCCCGGTGGGCGGCCCCTGAGGGGTAGCCGTTGGCGGTGGTGAATCCGGAATACCCGGAGGTAGGTGCCTGATAGGCGGTGGCCAGATCAACGGTGCCGCGGCCGTGATGAAACCCGTCCTTCCATGCACTGGCGAAGGTGGCATCAGGGTAGCGATTGCCATCCTTGTCCAGTGGCGGCTTATAGGTGATCGCCGGATCGTAATACATGGCGTTGAAGCTGTGCGACTTGTATCGATCCGACGAAGCATCGTTGAGCATGGAATGGCCCTGCGGATCGTTATCCGGCATGTACCCGAACGCCATGCTCCCGGAATCGTCAAGGGTCAGGTAGATGTTAGGGG
Organism: Gammaproteobacteria bacterium; assembly: GCA_035267985.1. Classification (GTDB taxonomy): domain Bacteria; phylum Pseudomonadota; class Gammaproteobacteria; order DATFLG01; family DATFLG01; genus DATFLG01. Next base: position 1,293 of record DATFLG010000222.1, read on the forward strand.
CGAGCGTGGTTTTCAGGTACAAAGGGGCATTGGACAGACTCAGGGTGGCCCCTGAAGCGGGGAATGCGCCCGCCAGAGAAATCAGGCACACGAGAAACAGACGAATCCTGCGCGTACAGATACCGATCATGGTGCTCCCTCACTTTCGCCTTCTGACCAAGGGGCCAGTTGTGCTTTTTATTGATAGCGCTTTGCGTAAACCGACTGCAGAACGCTATCGCTATGGCTGAGGTCCCCGTAGGCGGTGACCTCAAAATGAAAGACACCCCTGCGTTTGGCGGTGTCCTCCGGGTTCAGAGAATCAGGGCTGAAGTGGTATAACTCCAGCAGGTAACGCGGATCGGGATTCGGGGTCCCGTAGTTTCCTGCCACCGAAATGGCATGGCTGGCCCACCACGGCGGGCCGTGGGTTGCAAGGTTGGTGAAATCACCGGGGGCATCCTTAGCCCAGATCCGATTGACGCCGGCACCGCCCACCCCGGGGATCGTCGTCGCCCAGGTTCCCCCGGCGGAGAAGCGGTTCTCGCCGGCCCGCAGGCCCGATTCCGCGGCCTGGAAAGTCAGGTTCTTGGTCCGCATGTTGCCGGCCATCTTCTCTTCCAGATTGGTGGTGCTCATGGCGGTGACGCCGATGATGGTGAGCACCAGCAGAATGAGCAGGCTGACCACCAGCACCGCGCCATGCTGACCGCGGGGCTGACCGCGGGGCTGACCGCGGGGCGGACCGCAGGGCGGACCGCAGGGCTGGCGGAGGGGCAGACGGGACATTGGCTGTGCACTGGCCATGGTTCAGGGGGTCCTGTTGCGCAGGGTGATGGTGTCGTTGAACACTGCGTACAGACGCTTGTCGGTGGCAGTGGTCTTGCTGCCGTCGAAGGTGTACGTCTGCTTCTGGGCCACGACCCGGTCATCCGGCGTGTTCAGCAGCAGGTGCACCCGCACGCTCACCACCCGCGGCCAGCCGTTGCTGGTCGGGCTGATGGCGTCGATGGTGGCGGCATCGGCATATTGATTGGCGGCCCGGTCGCCGTCGGTGTCCAGCCCGTACTCGGCCTTCATGGCCGCCACATTGCCCACCAGCTCCCGCGGGTTGCCGTTGTCCAGCACCTCGTAGAGGGAGGTGCTGGTGCCGCTGGGATCGGTGCCGATATAGAACATGCGGCTGTGGTAGGCCATCACCTGGGCGTTCTTCTGATAGACCTTGCTGAGGCGGTTGGTGTAGTTGCCGCTCTTGCCGTAGGCCATGGTCACTGTGCTGCCGCTGTTCGAGTTGGAAACCGAGGTGGCCTGGAAGATGTCGGCGTTCTGGCAGTCCGTCACGAAGATGTAGTCGTTCTGCTTCCAGCCTTCGGCGTTCTTGTCCACCTGCATGTTGGAGTTGGCCGGATCCAGGTTGCCGGTGAGCGTGGCGCTGGAAGGGGATGCCTGGCGCACCAGGATCACGGAGTTGCCCGCCACCAGGTTGGCCGGCTGGCTGGGGAAGTCGCCGGGCCAGGCGCCGGAGTCGTAGCCGTTGATGACCTTGTCCGCGCCGAACACCAGACTGGCCGGCGGATTGCGCACGATGATGTTGGGCTGGAGGTTGTTGAGGTTGGTGCAGCCCTGGTACCCGGCGTCACGGATGTCCCGGTTCAGGAAGTGGATGGCGAACCGGCCGTTTTCCTGCAGCCGTGCCTGGTTGTCCGTGACCCGGTAGGTCTGCTTGCTGCCTATGTAGACCTTGTACACGCCCGCCAGCAGCACCAGCCCCAGCACCAGGGCCACCATGATCTCCACCAGGGACAGACCCCGCTGGCGGCTGTAGGACTGAAGGGGCAAGCTCACGGCTGGAACCTCGTGACGAATTCATGGGTGGCGAAGCCTGTCGCGGCGTTCGGGTCCTTTTCCTTCCAGGACAGGATGATGCTGTACACGCTGCCGCTGCCGTCGCAGGCCGTGTTGTCCGTCGGGTTGCCGTCCAGACAGATCTTGCAGCCGGAGCCGCTGCAGCCCCCCGGCAGGTCGGACTGGGCCTGGGTGTACCAGGCATAGCGGTCGGCCTTGGCGATCTGCGCCGGGGTGCAGGTGGTGTTGCCACCGGGGAAGCTGTTGGCGCAGTCGTACCCGGGATCGCTGGGGGCCGACTGGGTACTGTAGTCGCCCTTGAGCACCGCGCTGCGATTGGCCCGCATGCGATCGGTCATGTCCTGGGCCAGCACGGTGGCGGCACTGCGCAGATAGGCTTCGTGGTTGTAGTGAAGGCCCTTGGTCTGCATGGCCGCCAGGCCCAGCAGGCCGATGGAGAGCACGATCAGCGCCACCAGCACTTCCACCAGGGTGAAGCCCTGTTGAGGTCGGCGGCTCGGGGAACGGGGCATGGCTGCGCGCTGCATGGTCGGCTCTCCTAACCGGCGCTGACCCGCCCGGTGGCGGTCACGGTGACAGTGCGGGTCTGCTTGTCGCTCCCCGACCCCAGCACCAGATTGAAGGTCACATTGCCGGCGCTGTCGGTGAGTCCGGAGGACAGGTAGCGTATGTGGTTGACGCCGGCGTTGATGGTGCCGCCGCTGGCCAGGGCGTCGCCCACCCGCAGCAGGGTTTCGCCGGCGTCCCGGCTGCCCTTGTTGGCGCCGGTGTTGTCCGTGAATACGATCCAGCCCACCGCCCAGTTGTTGTTGCCGGTGCAGGTGCTGCCGTCGCTGCTGGCGCACACGGCCACGGGTATGCCACGCTTGACGGCCTCGCTGCGGGCGGAGTTCAGCGCCCCCACCAGGGCGTTGGCGTCGCTGGTGGCCTGGTTGCTGTGGATGAAGTTGCGCATCCCGGGCACGGCGAGAGTGACGACAATGGCCGCCAGCGCCAGGGTGAACATGAGCTCGATGAGCGTGAAGCCGTTCGTTGGTTTCATGGCCCTCATCCATAACGCCCGTCAGGGGGCGCTGTCACGAATTTGACGACGAACCGCGTAGAATTCCCGATGAACGGCATTTTGCCGGCGCGAAGCGGGCCGAACCCAGGCGTCCGGGTGCTATGCTGCAAGCCACGGGCCAGGTGGTCCGGCCCGCACTGGCTGTGGTCGAGGACCGTAGAGAATGACTGAGGTGGCGAAGGCGCGGTGCGTGGTGGTCGGCGGCGGCCTGATCGGCATGCTGACCGCCCGGGAACTCCGGGCGGCGGGGGTGGATGTGCGGATCATGGACCGCCAGGCCGCGGGCCAGGAAGCGTCCTGGGCCGGCGGCGGCATTCTCTCTCCGTTGTACCCCTGGCGGTTTCCGGATCCCGTGACCGACCTGGCAAGCTGGGGCCAGGAGTATTATCCGACCCTCTCCGACGAGCTGGCCGCCGAGACCGGTATCGACCCGGAATGGACCCAGAGCGGCCTGTTGATCCTGGACGCGGAGGAACGGGATTCGGCCCGGGCCTGGGCCCAGCGTCACGGCCTGCGTCTGGAGCTGCTCGACCGGGCGGAGATCCGGCGCTGCGAGTCGGCGGTCATGGATCCGGAAGGCGCGGCCATCTGGCTGCCGGACGTGGCCCAGATCAGAAACCCCCGTTTTCTCAAGTGCCTGCGTCGCAGCCTGGAGCTGCGCGGCGTGCCGGTGGAGGAGCACGCGGAGGTCCGGGCGGTGGCGGTTGAGCACGGCCGGGTGGTGGGAGTCGATACCCGAGAGGGGCGGGTCCCTGCCGACCGCGTGGTGGTGGCCGGTGGGGCATGGACCGGGCAGCTGCTGGCGTCCATGGGCCTGGAGCTGCCGGTGCATCCGGTGCGGGGCCAGATGATCCTGTTTCATACCCGGCCCGGGTTGCTGCACCGGATCGTGCTCTACCAGGACCATTACCTGATTCCCCGACGGGACGGGCGCATCCTGGCCGGCAGTACCCTGGAGCACACGGGCTACGACAAATCCACCACGGAGGGCGCCCGTAAGCTGTTGTATACAAGGGCTGTTCAGCTACTGCCGGATCTGGCGGACTATGGGGTCGAACGCCACTGGGCGGGGCTGCGCCCGGGCTCCCCCACCGGCGTGCCCTTCATCGGTGAGCATCCGACTATCCAGGGACTGTTCGTGAACGCCGGGCATTTCCGCAACGGCGTGGTCCTGGGGCCGGCGTCGGCACGTCTGCTGCGGGATCTATTTATAGGCCATACTCCAATCATAGATGCCACCGCTTATTCCTTGTCCTGAGTCCGGGCGCGGGACCCCAGAATAGACTTTGTCCAGATGATGGTCGTATACTCGGGGCATGGGAAAAGAAATGACCAGACAAGCGCTTAGCCGCGACGATGTGACCGAGCTGCTGCGCGGGCGGGGCATCATGCCCACCCAGCAGCGGGTCAACATCGCCCAGGTGCTGTTTGCACGGGACCGCCATCTGTCGGCGGACCAGGTGCTTGCGCTCGCCAACCAGGATCGGCACGGCGTGTCCAAGGCCACCGTCTACAACACCCTGGGGCTGTTCGCCCGCAGGGGCCTGGTCCGGGAAGTGATCGTGGATCCGGCCCGGGTCTTCTACGACCCCAACACCCGGCCCCATCATCACTTTTTCAACGTGGACACCGGCAGCCTGGTGGACATCGATCACGATGACCTGGCCCTGGAGCAGCTGCCGGAATTGCCGGCCGGCACCGTGGCCGAGGGAGTGGACGTGATTATCCGGGTGCGCAACGCCGATGCCGAGGACACTCCCTGAAGCCGTTCCCGCGGCCCTGGGACAAGTTGTTCGCTTCCCGGGATTTCCTTATACTCGCCGACCCATGCCGGTGTAGCTCAGTCGGTAGAGCAACTGATTCGTAATCAGTAGGTCGGGGGTTCGATTCCTCTCGCCGGCACCATCCAATCGCGCCCGCCCGTCGTCGCCGGAGCGTCCACCCGGAGGCCTGCGGCGGGAAGTGCCTTGCCTTGAGGCGGGCGGTCAGGATTCCTTTTCCATGGCCGGCGAGTACTCGCCGCGGCGGGCGGCCCCATTCAGCCGTGCCCGCTTGAGGAACGCCTGCCGGGCGGCGTCCGCGTTCTCCGCCTTGCCCTGCCAGGCCTCCAGCACCGGTCCCTGCAGCGCCCGGGCGTAGGAGAAGGACAACTCCCAGGGAGCGTCCGGCCAGGCCGCGTTCATGGCATTGAGGTTGGCGGTGGCCTCCTCGGGGCTCTGGCCGCCCGAGAGGAAATTGATGCTGGGCACGGCGGCGGGGACCGTACGCCGCAGGACCTTGATCGTGGCCTCGGCCACTTCCTCCGGCGTGACCCGCGTCGGGTGCGCCTTGCCCGGCAGCACCATGCTGGGCTTGAGCACGGTGAGCTCGGGAATCACCTTGTGCCGGTACAGGGCGTGGTACACGGCCAGGTGCACCGCCTCCACCACTTCGAAGCAGCGCGCCAGGGTGTGATCACCGTCGATCAGCACCTCCGGCTCGACGATGGGCACGAACCCCTCCTGCTGGCAGACGGCGGCATAGCGGGCCAGCATCTCCGCATTGGCCTCCAGCCCCAGGGCGGTGGGGTTGCTGGCGCTCACCGGGTAGACCTCCCGCCATTTCGCAAAGCGGGCCCCCTGGCTCTTGTACTTGCGCAGCCGCTCCTCCAGTCCGTCAAGTCCCCGGGTGATCAGGTCCCCGGGGGCGTTGGGCAGGTCGGTCTTGCCCTGGTCCACCTTGATGCCCGGGACGATCCCCCGGTTCTCCAGGTGCCGGGGAATCGGGGTGCCGTCCTCGGTGTTCTGCTCCAGGGTCTCCTCGAACAGGATGACGCCGCTGATGAACTGTTCGATCCCCGGTGCCGTGGCCAGCAGCGACCGGTAGCGGCGCCGGTTCTCGGCGGTGGACTCGACGCCGATGGGGGCAAAGCGCTTGGCGATGGTGGGCAGACTTTCGTCCGCGGCCAGGATGCCCTTTCCGGGCTTGATCATGTCGTCGATAGTCCCTTGCAGCTCGTCCTCGATGCCCATGACCAACCGCCTCCTGTCTGTGGATGCACACCGCTGCAGCGGAACCGGCCGGCGCCGGCTTCGCCTGTCTGTTCAGTGTAGACCCCCGCGTCGCACAGGGGCCCGCAGGGAGGACGGGATCCGGGGGGCGGTGCCTTGTCAGTCGTGAAGCACGATACGCCCGTGTCCCGGATCGAGATCGGCGACGAAGCCGGCCCGGGTTGCCGCCTGGCCGACGGCGTCCAGGGCGGTCCATCCGTCCACCCCAGCCAGCGCGCCCAGCGCCCGGGCGGGATTGCAGCCCAGGTACCGGCCGTCCTCGGCCACGTGGCGGCAGCCGCAGCCCCCGGCCTGGGAAGCGACGTCGAACGGGCGGCCCATGTTCAGAATCACGGGTTCCTCGTGCAGGAGCTGGGCCCGTACCCGCATCGCACTGCGGTCGCCGCCCCAGGCCATCACCGGTAGATTTTCATAACTGCGCATCTCACACCTCCTTATCATCGCCGGCTCCCGACGCTCTCGCGGGGCCTCGTCCGGCCGGTACCCTTGAATGGCCGGTTCCGGTGTTTCCTCAAAATCAGGGACCCGTTGCGGGACCGCTCTTTGCCGACGACGTCAATGATTCGTTTGATCCGTGACAGAAGCAGTGTAGGGCGCCATCCAGCGCAGTCGCCATGACCGAGGTCAACTGGTGCGGAGACTCCGATGCCGGCCGGGTGGCGGGACGATGTTGAGCCAGATCAATGCTGGCGCGGACGGGGTTCTATACTGTCAATGCATCCTGGTTCGCGCACTCGTTGCGGCTGCGCCGCGCCATTGCCGGACGCCGATGCAGCAGACGGGCCGGCGCCTCACTACCCGCGGGAGGTCATCATGGATCGCGACACGGTACACGGTTTTCTGCGCGACATGCTCCTGGCACGTGCGTTCGAGGAGCGCGCGGCCGAGGAATACAGCCGGGGCAACATCGCCGGCTTCCTGCATCTGTATCCCGGCGAGGAAGCCGTGGCCGTGGGCGTCATTCACGCGCTGGAGCCATCCGATTACATCGTCAGCACCTACCGGGAACATGTGCATGCCCTGGTGCGTGGGATTGCGCCCGCTGCGGTAATGGCCGAGCTGTTCGGCCGCGCGGACGGCGTATGCGGCGGCATGGGCGGTTCCATGCACCTGTTCGACCGGGAGCGGCGGTTCATGGGCGGCTATGCCATCGTGGGGGAGACCTATCCCATTGCCCTGGGGGTGGCGTACGCCATCGCCGTGCGCGGGCTGCCGGAGGCGGTGGTGTGCTTCTTCGGGGACGGTGCGGTGAATCAGGGAACCTTCCACGAATCCCTGAACATGGCCGCCCTGTGGCGTCTTCCCGTGCTGTTCGTGTGCGAGAACAACCAGTACCAGATCGGCACCGACGTGCACCGCCATTCCGCGGTGGTGGAGATGCACAGGCGTGCCTGCGGCTACAACATCCCCGCCGAAAAAGTGGATGGCATGGATGTGTTCAAGGTGCACGAGGCCGCCCATCACGCCCTGGAGCGGATCCGTACCGGCTCGGGCCCCCAGTTCATCGAGTTCACCACCTACCGTTTCCGGGGCCACTCCATGGCCGATCCGGGCGCCTACCGCCCGCCGGTGGAGGTGCGGGCCTACCAGGCTAACGATCCCGTCTCCGCGGCCGTGAAGGAACTGGAGTTCGGCTATCCGGATGCCGAGGAGCTGGCCCACACGGGGCCCGACAACATCCGCTGGCTGGCGGAACAGGGACGCAGCGCCGGTCATCTCAGCGACGCCGACGTGAAGGCCATGGAGGCGGAGGTGGCCGAGACCGTGGAGCGGGCGGTGAAGTTCGCCCTCAACAGCCCCGAGCCCACCCTCGAGGACGCGTGGTCCCACCTGCGCCGCAACCGGCGCCGCGAGACTCTCATCTAGGAGGCGCGCCATGGCCGAGCAGCTGCTTTACTGGCAGGCCCTCAACCGGGCATTGGACGCGGAGATGGCTCTGGACGAGTCGGTGTTCACCCTGGGCGAGGATGTGGGGCTGTACGGGGGAAGCTACCGGGTCACCGAAGGCCTGTATGCCCGCTACGGGGAATGGCGGGTGCGCGACACACCGATTTCCGAGAACAGCTTCACCGGCCTGGGCGTGGGCGCGGCCATGGTCGGCCTGCGGCCGGTGGTGGAGATCATGACGGTGAACTTTGCACTGCTGGCCCTGGACGCGCTGATCAACATGGCGGCCAAGATACCGTTCATGTCCGGCGGGCAGTTCGCCATGCCGCTGGTGGTGCGCATGCCGGGAGGCGTCGCCAGACAGCTGGCGGCCCAGCACTCCCAGCGCCTGGAGCATACCCTGATGAACGTACCCGGCCTGCGCATCGTCGTGCCCGCGACGCCCCAGGACGCCTACTGGCAGCTGCGCCAGGCCATTGCCAGCGATGATCCGGTGATCGTGCTCGAGCACGAGCTGCTGTATTTCAGCAAGGGTCCGGTGGATACGGCGGCCGAGGCGCCGCCTGCGCACCGGGCCGCGGTGCGCCGCCAGGGCACGGACCTTACCATAGTCGCCTACTCGCGGATGGCCGAGGTGGCCCTGGAGGCGGCAGAGCGGTTGTCCGAAGAGAACATCGAGGCCGAGGTCATCGATCTGCGCAGCCTCAGCC
>DATFLG010000223.1:0-11639 GCA_035267985.1 Gammaproteobacteria bacterium
TCATGGGAGACATCGTTCAGCAGCCGGCGCTGGGCCCCCACCAGGGCCTCCAGGCGCTCGGCCATGGCGTCAAAGTCCCCGCCCAGGTCGGCAATCTCGTCCCGGCGCCGGCCGATGGACGGCCCCACCCGGGTATCGAGCTCCCCGGCGGCCAGGCGGCGGGTGGCGGCACGCAGAAGCCGCACCGGACCGGCCAGGTACCAGGCGAGGCCCGCGCTGAACACCAGGCTGGCAATGAGCGCCAGCGCGAGACGCAGATACGGGGGACCCGGCGGATGGTGGTGGCGCGGCCCGGCGCCGCCGTGGCGGACGACGAACACCAGATAGGAGGCGCCGTCCGGCGCGTGAACCCGGCGCACACCCGGGCCCCGGCCGGTCGCGCCCAGTGCCTCGCGGGCCTCGGCGAGCAGCGCCGGCGGCACCTCCCGGCCCAGAAGGTCATGCCCTCCCGGGCCCACCACCCGCACCGTGTCGCGGGCACGCCGGCCCAGCTCCCGGAGCAGCTGGCGGGCCGCCGGTGGGCCGCCCAGCGCCAGCGCGGTGCTCACCGACACCACCCGGGTCCGGACCCGGTGGCCCTGACCCAGAGCCGTTTCCTCCTGGCGCTGCTGGTTGTAGAGCTGGACCGCCAGACCCACGGCAAAACCGGTCACCAGCAAGGTGACCCAGAAGCCCAGGAAGATCTTCCAGAACAGGCGTCCCACCGTTATTCGACCACCAGCTGGTAGCCGACGCCACGAACGGTGCGGATCGGAGAGTGCTCTTCGCCCTCACCGCCCAGCTTGCGGCGCAGCTTGCTCACGTGCATGTCGATGCTTCGGTCGTAGCGGGCCAGCTTGCGCCCCAGGGCCCGCTCCGAGAGCTCGGCCTTGCTGACCACATGCCCGGCCTGCCGCGCCAGCACCTCCAGCAGGTTGTATTCGGTGCTGGTGAGCACCAGGGGCTCGCCCTGCCAGTAGGCCGTCCTGGCGCCCGGCCTCACTTCCAGGGCGCCGGCCCACAGGCTGTCGGCCCCGCCACCGGCGTTGCCGCCGGAAGTGCGCCGCAGAATTGCCCGCAGCCGGGCAGCCAGCTCCCGGGGGTTGAACGGCTTGGGCAGATAGTCGTCGGCTCCCAGCTCCAGACCGACGATCCGGTCCACCTCGTCCCCCTTGGCGGTCAGCATCAACACCGGCACCCGGGTGACGCGACGAATACGCCGCAGCACCTCGAAGCCGTCCAGGCCCGGCAGCATCACGTCCAGGACCACCACGTCGTAGGCATCCCCGGCGCCCCGCGCAGCCCCCTGCTCCCCGTCCGGCGCGGTGTCCACCGCAAAGCCCTCGCCGGCGAGGTATTCACTGAGCATTTCCGACAGCTCCGGGTCGTCGTCCACGAGCAGCACACGGGTCATGGCTGAGGACAGGCACTCCCTAAAGGCAACTGCAGCCATAGTGCCACAGCCGGCTGCGCCGGAAAGCCTCTTTACACACCCTTACACAGCTTTACCTGCCGGTGACCCACCCTTGCACCGGGATTGGCGATACTCGTTCGCGACAGGGCGGTACTGACCGCCTGCTGCGCAGACCACCGCTTTTCAGCGAAGGAGAAGGACGATGAAAAAGCGCAATGCCGTACTGGGCACCGTGCTGGCCGCCGCCGTCATCGGCGGCGCCGGTATCGGTGTCGCCAATGCCTCCTGGGACGGCGCCTGTGCCCAGGGTGGCTACCATCATGGCGCCCATGCCGGCGGGTCCCACGGCCACGGCTTCGCCGGATCCGGCCGGGGCATGATGAAAATGATGGAGCGCCTGGATCTGACCAAGGCTCAGCGCGAGCAGGTCTGGGACATCCTGGACAGCCAGCGCAAGGCAGCCCGGGAGAAGCTGTTCGCCCTCAAGGACGGGCGCAAGGCCCTGCGGGCCGCGGTGAGGAGCCCGGACTACGACGCCGGCAAGGTGCGCCAGCTGGCGGACGCCCAGGGCAAAGCCATCGCCGAGCTCATGGTGATGCGCGCCGACACCCACCACCGCATCCGGGCCGTCCTGACGCCGGAGCAGCGGACCAGGCTGGACAGCTTCCGGTCCGGCCACCCCAAGGGGCATGGCTGGCGGTAAGCCCCGACTGCAGGGATCAAACGGCGCCAGGGACGGCGCATCCGAACGCCTCCGGGCGATCTGCGGCGCAGTGAATGCATCGCGTCCTTGCCGGGCCTTTCGGAGGGCAAACCGCAGCTCCCAACCGGCGGGAACCCGCCCGACTCATTCCCTGCTCTTCACCTCGGTGAGCGCCGAATAGTGCCCTTCGGCCAGCTCCTCCAGATCCGCGTATTCGCGTCCCTCACCGTCCGTCTCCAGCCGCAGTCTTCCGCTGTCCGGGTCCCGGCCCAGGAAGGTGAACCGGATCTTCTGACCCAGTTCATTGATGAGGACGTATTCGCCGCCTTCGTTCATGGCTCGTGGCATATCCATCGCCTCCGGTGTTGCTCGCCGTTCCCTTTCAACCATAGCCGGGGCGCCCCATGGCCGCATCGGTCAGGCCGCCTCCTGGTTACCGAACCCGTAGTCCTTGGGCTATAATGCGCCGACCGCGGTGCGAAAGTCGTCATGGACGCCACGCCGGCAGCCCAGGGAAACCTCCATGCCCGGACCCACATCCCGCCATCTGGTGGCCGCTGCGCTCGCGGCCTTCAGCGCAACCGGAACGGCCGCGACACCGGGCCGGCAGTGCGTGCACATCGAATCCGACGCCAAACGTCTTCAGTGCTACGACAAGGCCCTCGGGCGCAAAGCCCCGGCGCCGGTCGCCGCGGTCCCGGAATCGTCGGCGGAGCCCCCCGGCCCGGCCCCTCTGGCGGCGCTCTCCCGGCGCTGGGCGCTGGAACGGCCCTACGCGGTGACCGCCTACAAACCCAACTACGTGCTGCCCATCGCCTACAACACCCGGCCCAATCAGCGCCCGTACCGCGCGGCCGCGCAGGGGGAGCAGATCGAACACAACGAGGTGAAGTTCCAGATCAGCTTCAAGGCCAAGCTCTGGGAGAACATCCTTCACCGGGACATGGACCTGTGGTTCGGCTATACCCAGCTCGCCTTCTGGCAGGCCTACAACTCCAACGTCTCTTCACCGTTCCGGGAGACGGACTACGAGCCCGAGCTGCTGCTCGGAATCGGCACGCACTACAACCTGCTGGGACTCAAAGGGCGAGTGCTCACACTGTCCCTGGATCATCAGTCGAACGGGCGTTCCGATCCCCTGTCCCGGAGCTGGAACCGGGTCATTGCCGGGGCGCTGTTCGAAAGGGGAAACTTTGCCATGTGGGTGCGGGCCTGGTACCGCGTACCCGAGAGCGCCAGCAATGACGACAACCCGGACATAGAGCAGTACCTGGGCTATGGGGATATCGTCGCCGCGTACAAGCACGAGCGCCAGACCTTCTCAGTACTGCTGCGCAACAACCTGCGCCGCAACCGCAACCGCGGCGCCGTCGAGCTGGACTGGAGCTTCCCCCTGCTGGGTCCGGTCCGGGGCTACCTGCAGTACTTCAACGGCTACGGGGAAAGCCTGATCGACTACAACCACCGCAACAACCGTCTCGGGCTGGGACTGGCCCTCACGGACTGGCTATAGCGATGCCGGCGCCCGAGCTGCTGGCGAGCTCGGGGGTTTTGCCGAACTGGTAGGACAGCGCCACCGAGGTGTAGGTGTCGGTCTTGCTGAGACCGGCCGGGACGGTCGAGTTGTGGTCCACGGTATAAGACAGTTTGGCGGAGAGATTGCCCATCACCGCCAGCTTCAACGAGGTCACCGATTCCGTGAAGGTGTTGACATGGCCGCTCTGGATGCTGAGCTGCTGCTCGAACCGGCCGGTGTCGCTGAGCTTGTACTTGTAGTCGGCCCCCAACTGGGCGATGGCGTCGCTGCGCCACCGCAGGCTCGGCGCCTGCTCCTGGGTGCGTCTGAAACCGGCGCCGATCTCGGCATCCAGGGACTGGACCGGAGAGTTGATGACCCGGCGCCCGTAACCCGCGGTCAGCGTCAGGTTCTGGCGCACGCCTGCGAACCGGTCCTTGATGTACTGCCCCTGCCCGAAGACGTAGTTGTGCTCGGTGAAGTCGTATTCCGTCTTGCCCGACGCGGTGTACCGCTCGGCCGTTGACTGGTTGTCCTTGGAGGCGGAAATGACGCCGAGCTTCAATTTGTGCGTCCATGGTCCGACCACATACCCCAGACCGAATTTGGCGTCCAGGTTGGAGGTCTTGGTATTGCCGGAGCTGGCGGTATAGCCGAGATCCACATTGCCCGACAGGGTGCCCGCCGCGGCAGCCCCGGCGAACGCCGCCAGACAGAAGCCCGCGACCGGCGCGGAAAGAGTAGTACGGCGCAAATTCATGGCAACACCTTCTGGCCGATCCTGACCGCCCCGTGGGCGGGCTGGACGTCAAACGCCCGCCGAGCTGCCAGCCGGCGGGCGTTCGATCGACGGACTCCGACCGGGCACCGGGATGGAATGGGGCCCGGCCAGCGTCGCGGAGGGCTACTTGCCCGACTGCTGCCGGGTCGCGCTGCTGCGGATCTCCATCAGCTTCTGGCGTTTTTCGCGCATGGTCTGAAGGAGCTGCTCGGTGGACGGGTCTTCCTGCTTCATCGCGGCCAGCAGCGAATCGTGCAGCTTCTTGCGGGCCTTCTTCACCTTCGGAGCCTGAAGGGCCTCCTGCTGGGCCTGCAGGAAGGCCTGGGACTTCTTCTGCAGCTTGGTCATCAGCGCCCTGCGGTCCGAGTCGCTGGCTTTGCCGCTGCGCAGTTTCTGCTGCAGCTTGCGGACCTCGGCCACGTCCTTCTTGGGTGTGTGGCCCTTGCTCTTCATCTGGGCAATCATCAGATCGCGAAACGCCTTCTGCTGCTTCTGCAGCTCAGGGTGCTTCTTGACGGTCTTTTCCCGGATGGATTCGAGCTTGCGGCGCGCTTTCATAAGCTCGCCCCGGGTCTCGCGGAACGACTCGAGCTGCTTGCGCTGAGCCGGACTCAACGATCCCTGGGCTTGCGGTGGCGCGTGCCCGGTTGCGGCCGCATTCCCGGAGGCCCCATGGGCCGGAGCCGTCGCGACAGCGAGCAGTGCCGCAGCCGCTGCGGCCGGGATCAGGCGGGCGGAGGCAGATCTGCGCGTCCGATGCATAAATTTGGTCATAATGGTGGCGTCGCTCTCTGGTCTTAAGGTGAATGATGGCGCCGCAGCGCGGTGTGGGTGCCCTGCGGATCGACTTGGAGGGGCGGCACAGTGCCGTGAAGGTTACCAACCGCACCCGACCCCGTGTCAAGCCGACCACGACGAAAGCTTGACGTTCCCTCACCGTGGCCGGCCGCCTCTTCGGCGGTGGACAGGGCTCCGGGCGCCCCACACGAAAACCTTTTTTTATTGAGGCTTGAGCCACTGTTGCCGGTTCGCTAGGGTTCTTCAGGCCATCGCGCGACCGGCATGGGAGACGGGCCCGTCAGCCGGACAGAACGCCCCTGGCCGCGACCACAACGACAATCACAAAGGGGGACCCCCATGAATTCCGACTCACCGACCCGCACGGTGCCGGGCCGCCAGCTCGGCGCCGCCCTGACGCTGGTGTTGACGCTCCTGGGCGTGCTCGGGGGCGCAGCCGCCAGGGCCGCCGGCTGCGGTGCCGTCTGCCTGCCCCTGGAGGCCCTGGACCCCCAGAACGCCCAGGTCAACGGCCAGCAGCTGCGGCTGTCCCTGGTGGGGCAGTATGCGGACTTCGACCAGTACCGGCAGGGCACCGACTCGCTGCCCAACCCGGCCAATGCCAGCGCCACCATCTGGCAGGTCACCGGTGTGGCCGACTATGGCATCACGCCCCGCTGGACCGCCTCCCTGCTGGTCCCCTACGTCCACAAGCACCAACAGAACAAGAAGTTCGGCGATCGCACCGCCCGCGGCCTGGGGGATGTGGCGCTGTTCGGCCGCTACGCCGCGCTGACCCCGGTGAAGCTCACCGACCCCTCCCTGTCCGTGGGGCTGGGAATCAAGTTCCCCACCGGCAGCACGGACCAGCCCGGCGACGCCCCGGATCTGCCCCCGGCCATGCAGACCGGCTCCGGGGCCTACGACGCGGTACCCACCGTTGCCTACTTCCAGCGCCTGGGGGGCTATTCCCTCTACGGCAGCGCCCTGTACCGCATTCCCCTGGAAGCCAACGACCGCGGCTACCGGTTCGGGCGCGAGCTCGATCTTCATTTCGGCACCGTGGTGCCCCTGGCCGCCACGGCACAACGGGTCGCACTGCTGGCATCCCTGGACTATACCCACGCCCAGCGCGACACCGACAACCACATGATTCTCCCGGCCAAGGTCCGGGACGGCACCACCGTGCTCAACACGGGCGGGCGTTTTCTGGACTTCACGCCGGGCGTGCGGGTGCACCTCGATCGCCGGCTTGCCCTGCAGCTGCGGGTTTCCATTCCCGTCTATCAGTACTGGAACGGCGACCGCAGCCGCGGCGTGGGCCAGGTGGCCCAGCGCTTCACCACCCAGCTCAGCCTGATTTACACGGCAAGCCACCGGTTCTGAGGGCAGGGCGCCCCGGGGGCCATCCGGACGGCCCGTCGCCCGGGCCGGGCCCATGGGTCCGGGGGCACAGGGGGATTCAGAAACCGTCAAACTTCGCCGAGAAATCTGCTATACATCGATCAGGGAAAAACACGGGCAGCGGGACCGGCCGGCCCGGGCGTCGCCGACGCGTCATATTCCGATTGGCTTACACAGGGGTGCGCAACGTGAATCGAACGATCATCAGCAGCAAGTTTCCCGCAGGCACGGCGATCGCCGCCCTGCTGGTGCTGGCCATGGCGTGGGCCGCCGTCATGCCCGTGAGCGCCCACGCGGCCACCGCCAAGGAGATCGACGCGAAGGTCAACGCGACCCTGAAGGAGTTCAAGGACCAGGTGAAAGGGGCCGCAGGGTTCCTCAAGGATGCCAAGGGAGTACTGGTCTTCCCCGGAGTGATCAAGGCAGGGCTGGTGGTCGGAGGCGAGTACGGCGAGGGCGCCCTGCGAATTCACGGCAGGACCCAGGGCTACTACAGCATCGCAGCCGCCTCCGTGGGCTTTCAGCTCGGCGCCCAGAAGAAGGACATCATCCTGGTGTTCCTGCAGCAGAAGGCCCTGGATAATTTCATGAACAGCTCGGGCTGGAAGGTGGGCGTGGACGGCTCGGTGGCCCTGGTGGATCTGGGCACCGGGGGATCGCTCGATACCATGAAGCTCAACAAACCCATCGTGGGCTTCGTCCTGGGCCAGAAGGGTCTGATGTACAACCTGACCCTGGAAGGCTCCAAAATCACCAAACTGGACAAATAACGGCAGACCGGAAAGGGAGGAGCCGCATCTGCGGCCCCTCCCTCGCCACCACGGCCCGGGCCGTCCTCACCACCAGGACCGCAGGCCCACCAGCCACTGGGTGTCGCTGACGGGCGCCCCGTTATCCCGGGCGTAATCGGCCGTCGCACCGTACTTCCGTGTCCACACCACACCGACGTAAGGCGCGAACTCCCTGCGTATCTCGTAACGCAGGCGCAGGCCCAGATCCACGTTGGACAGGCCCGACCCCAGCCCGCGCTCCGCATCGCGCTTGCCGTAGAGGTTGAACTCCAGCTCCGGCATGAGCACCAGTCGCTGAGTGAGCAGCAGCTCGTACTCACCCTTGAACCGGGCGGCAGTGCGCCCGGCGCTTCCCACGTAGGCGGAGGCATCCACTTCGAAGCGGTAGGGCGCCAGCCCTTTCAGGGCCAGAGCGCCCCACTGCCGGGAAGGCTGGGAACCCACCGCGAAGTCATGGCGCACCCCTGCCTGGACATCCCAGAATGCCGCGATGGCGCGGCTGTACAGGGCTTCGACGTTCGCGTCCTCCGTGGTCCCTTTCAATACCTCGCCCTCGGACTTGAGCCACAGCTTGTTGAGGTCGGTACCCACCCAGGCCTGGCCCTCCCAGTACTTCAGGTTACCCTCCCTGGTGTCACGGACTTCCAGACGGTCGAGCATGAGCTTGGAGACCACCATATTGTCATGTATGGGCGAGGGCCACTGGGCCGGCTGCCCGGCGGCACCTGCAATCGCCGTCGAGACTGCCCACGCGAGCACGCCCGCGACCGCGCTCGCCAGTCCGGGTCGGGTTGTCATGTACGCTTCCATCAGGCCACCTCCACTTCACGGAACATGCCCGCTTCCATGTGATAGAGCAGGTGGCAGTGATAGGCCCAGCGCCCGCGGGCGTCGGCCAGCACCCGGTAGGTCACGGCATGGCCCGGCTTGACACTGACGGTGTGCTTGCGCACCTGAAACCCGCCGTCGGAACTTTCAACCTCGCTCCACAGGCCGTGGAGATGGATGGGATGATCCATCATCGTGTCGTTGACCAGCAGGATGCGCACCCGCTCGCCGTGGGCAAGACGCAAAGGACCGGCGTCGGAGAACTTCACCCCGTCGAAGGACCACATGTAACGCTCCATGTTGCCGGTCAGATGCAACTCGATGGTGCGCCCGGGCTCGCGCGGGTCCAGCCAGTCACCAAGACTGCGCAGATCCGCGTAGGTGAGCACCCGCCGTCCGTTGTTCCTGAGCCCCACGCCGGGATCGTCCAGACGGGTGGACACCACGCTGGCGTGCATGGCCGTGCCCGGTCCGTACTCCGTGACCGGGTGATGCGTGACCTCCATCGTGCCGCCGCTTGCCGTCGGCATGCCCATGGGGCCGTTGCCCTGACTCATGGCTGCGTGTCCCATGGCCGCGTGATCCATGCCCCCCATGGCACCGCCGGCGGCAGGCCGCTCGGAGCCCCCCGGCATTTTCATACCGGTCATGTCCATACCGGCCATGGACATGCCGGCGTCGGACATGGTCAGGGTGGGCACCGGGTCCATGGCGGGAACGGGCGCCTCCAGGCCCGGCCGGGGCGCCAGGGTGCCCCGGGCGTAACCTGACCGGTCCATGGACTGGGCAAAGATCGTGTAGGGCCGATCGTCGTGGGGCTCCACAATCACGTCATAGGTTTCGGCGACGCCAATGCGGAACTCGTCCACGCTGACCGGGTGGACGTTCTGGCCGTCGGCGGCCACCACGGTCATCTTCAGGCCCGGGATGCGCACGTCGAAGAAGCTCATGGCCGAGCCGTTGATGAAACGCAGGCGCACCCGCTCGCCACGGCGGAACAGACCCGTCCAGTTGCCCGCCGGAGCGGTTCCGTTCATCAGGTAGGTGTAGGTGGCGCCGGACACGTCGGCCAAGTCCCGGGGACTCATGCGCATGCGGTCCCACATGGCCCGCTGCTCCACGGCATTGACCAGGCCTGACTTGCCTGCCTGGCGCAGCAGATCGCCGAAGGTCAGCTTGGCGTAGTTGTAGTAGCCATCCGCCTTCTTGAGCTTCGCGAACACCCGACCCGGATCCTCGTCGGTCCAGTCCGAGAGCAGGATCACGTGATCGCGGTCGGCGGCGACCGGATCCCCGGCGCGGGGCTCGATCACGATGGCACCGTAGTGGCCGGTCTGCTCCTGGAACCCCGAGTGGCTGTGGTACCAGTAGGTCCCGCTCTGGCCCACCCTGAACCGGTACACGAAGGTCTCCCCGGGCGCGATGCCCGGATAGGTGAGCCCGGGCACCCCGTCCATGGCGTTGGGGAGAATAATGCCGTGCCAGTGTATGGAGGTGGATTCCCGCAGACGGTTGGTCACCCGCAGGGTGACGGTGTCCCCCTCGCGCCAACGCAGCACCGGTGCGGGGACCTCCCCGTTGATGGCAGTAGCGATGCGGGGCCGGCCGGTGAAGTTCACCGGCGTCTCTTCGATCACCAGCCTGAAATCGGTTCCGGACAGCGCTCCGGGGTGCACCCCGGAGCCCACGGCAGCCCGCACCCCCGCGGAGCCGAAACCCATGCCGGCGAGGACGCCACCCGCGGCAAGACCCTGCACGAAGCGCCGACGGCGCAGATCGATGATTCCGGTGCCACCGGAATCGGGACGACGAATTTTCATGGACGTTCTCCAGCCGGGAAGGCGCTCAGGACGCGGCGCCACCCCTGCAGCAGCAGACAATGGAATAGAGAGACGCGCACGACCGTGCGCGGACTGGAGACGTCAGGTCCGTGGGGGACGCAGAAGCGGGGAGTGCGCGAGACCCACCAGCGCGGATGCCGGCGCAGGCGGCTGAGAACAGACGCAGGGTTCGACCGGTACGGTCGCGCCGGTACCCACGATCGACGTGGTGCAGTGAAAGGCGCAGCCCCCGGACTCACCGGTACAGCAATCGCCGGCGGCCTGTCGGACGGTCAGGGGACCGCCCGGCATCCCGTCCGCCGTGCAGGCCGGGGCGTGAGCGGTCAGCCCATGGGCCGGAGCGCCCAGGGCGGTGGGGGCGCCCAGGACCGGGACCAGGTTGCCCACCACCAGGGCGAACGCCACCAGCAGCGCCACGCCCCGCCGGCGACGGGGGGTCATGCCAGAATCATCACAGCGTCGACCCATCGAAAATGCCCGGAAAACACCCGACCGCGACTATACCGCGGCTCCATGCCCCCCTCAACTGCACGGTGCATCGGCCTGCGCCCGCGAGGTCAGTGTCCCGGGGCGGGCACCTGACCAGCGGCGGCCTCGGCCTCCACGAAGACGCGTTTGACGTTGGGGAAGGTTTTTTTGATCCGCCGATCCAGCTCCGCGATGGTCGCTTCCAGCTCGGTGGCCCGGGCATCGGCCGCAAACTTCACGCTGATGTTCACCAGGATGAACTCCGGGCCCATGTGCATGGTCAGCACCTCGTGGACCCGTTCCACGTCCGGCAGGGACAGGGCCGCCTCCCGGATGCCCTCCACCACCCGCCGGTTGGCGCTCTCGCCGATCAGCAGGCCCTTGGTTTCGTAGGCCAGCCACGCCGCCGTACCCCCGAGAATGACCCCGATCAGCAGCGAGGAGAGCCCGTCCGCCCAGTACAGACCCGCGTAGTGGCTGAGCAGGATCCCGCCCAGGGCCACCAGCAGCCCCAGCATGGCGGCCGAGTCCTCGAACAGGACCATGAAGAGGGAGGGGTCCTTGCCTCGCTGGACAGCCTCCACGTAGCCCCACTTGCCCTTGGTGCGGGTGAACTCATGGAGCGCGAAATACCAGGACGCGCCCTCGAAGACAATGGCCAGACCGAGCACCACGTAGTTGGCCGCCACATGCTCCATGGGATGGGGATCGAGCATGTGCTGTACCCCCTCGAAGGCGGACACCCCCGCCCCGACGGCGAAGATGAGGATCGCGACCACGAAGCTCCAGAAATAGATCTCCTTGCCGTGGCCGAAGGGGAAGTGCTCGTCCGGTGGTCGCCGGGCCTGGCGCAGCCCGTGGAGCAGCAGCACCTGGTTGCCGGTGTCCACCACCGAATGGATGCCCTCGGAGAACATGGCGGAGCTGCCGGTGATCAGCGCGGCGATGAACTTGGTGACCGCGATCAGCAGATTGCCGGCCAGGGCTGCGAAAATGACCTTCCGGGAGGCGCCGGCCACGGACTCAGCACGCTCCAGGCGCCATTGCCGGGGACCTCATGGGGCGAGCGGCTTCCAGAACCGGTGGGGATAGTCCCGGGCCGGGTCGCGCACTGCCAGTTCCCGGAAACCGCGGCCC
>DATFLG010000224.1:0-16993 GCA_035267985.1 Gammaproteobacteria bacterium
CGGCGCCGGCACGCGGCGGCCGCCGGATGCACCCCGGGTTTCATGTGGGTTCTCCACAGGCTCCGGGCGAACCTTTGGGTTCGCCACGGGGTCGACTCCGGGTAAGGGATTCGGATCCCGCACACGATGCGAAGTCCAGGCGGGCCGCGCCCGCCAGGGTCGCGGTGCGCCACCGCATCGCTCGGTGACAGGACGCCGTCGCGGCCCCAGTGCCGGTCCGGCGGGTCTTGCAGGCAGCCGGAACGCCGTCAGCGCTGCGGGACACACGACGCTGAAGAGGGAATGACGGGCGCCATGCCCGTGGACTCAGGGCAGAGAACGATGGAATCAGCGACGCTTTGGCCCCTGGTGGTCTATTTCGCACTGGTGCTGGGGCTGGTCAGCGCCCTGCTGGGCCTGTCCTACGTGCTCGGAGGACGCCACACACCGAAAGCCGCCACTGACGAACCCTTCGAATCGGGGATCGTCACCGTGGGCTACGCCCGCTTCCGGGTCACCGCCCAGTTCTACCTGATGGCGGTGTTCTTCGTGATTTTCGATCTGGAAGCGGTGTTCCTGTTCGCCTGGGCCGTGGCGTGGCGCCGCAGCGGATGGCTGGGCTACGGCGAAGCGATGGTGTTCGTGGCCATTCTGGTGGCGGCCCTGGCCTATCTGTGGCGCACCGGTGCCCTGGAATGGGGCCCGGCGCGGCGCCGTATCCCGGCCGGCCGGCCCCAGGGGCGGGGGGCCTGAGCCATGCGCTGGTGGCTTTCCAGACCCGGCCCTCAGGGCGATGCCGGTCCGTCACTCGACGAGACTTTCCACGACGCCGTGCGCCGCAGCGTGGTGCTCTCCAAGCTCAACGATCTGGTCAACTGGGGGCGCAGGAACTCCGTGTGGCCCTTCAACTTCGGGCTGTCGTGCTGCTATGTGGAGATGGCCACCAGCCTGACCAGCCAATACGACATCGCCCGGTTCGGCGCCGAGGTGATACGGGCCACTCCCAGGGAAGCGGACCTGATGGTCATTTCCGGGACCGTGTTCCGCAAGATGGCGCCGGTGATCCAACGCCTGTACGACCAGATGCTCGAGCCGCGCTGGGTGATCTCCATGGGGTCGTGCGCCAATTCCGGGGGCATGTATGACATCTACAGCGTGGTGCAGGGCGTCGATTCGTTCCTCCCGGTGGACGTGTACGTGCCGGGCTGCCCGCCCCGCCCGGACGCCTTCATCCAGGGCCTGAATCTGCTCCAGGACGCCATCGGCCGGGAGGAGCGGCCCCTGAGCTGGGTGCTGGGGCCCCAGGGTGTGTATCGGGCGCCGCCGCCCAGTGAACGCGACCGCAAACGCGAGCAGCGCATGGCCCAGGACCGGCTGCGCAGCCCCGATGAAATCTGACGCGGCCCGGACAAGCAAATGCCGACACACCATGAATGATCAAGCCGCACTGCCCCGGGAAGTCAGCCGCGCCTTCGAGCCCGGCGATCTGCGTGTGCAGAGTACCCGGGACGAATTTCCCACGGTGTGGGTGGCGCCCGAGCGCCTGCGCAGCCTCATGCGCCATCTGAAGACCGGCGTCGAATCCCCCTATGGGATGCTTTACGACCTCACCGTCGTCGACGAGCGCAACCGCCGTCACCGCCCGGGCCAGCCCGGCAGCGACTTCACCACCGTCTATCACCTGATCTCCTTCGGTCGCAATCGCGACATCCGGGTCAAGGTGGCGTTGACCGGCGACCGGCCCGCTGTTCCCTCCATCTGCGACATCTTCCCCGTGGCTAACTGGTACGAGCGCGAAGCCTGGGACCTGTTCGGCGTGCGCTTCGAGGGCCACCCCCATCTTCGCCGGCTGATCATGCCGCCCACCTGGGAGGGCCACCCGCTGCGCAAGGACCATCCCGCCCGGGCCACGGAACTGGGCCGCTACACCCTGCCCGAAGCCACGGAGATGGCCGAGCAGGAGGCGTTGCGCTTTCGGCCCGAAGACTGGGGTATGGAGCGCAGCCATGACGGCACCGACTTCCTGTTTCTCAACCTCGGGCCCAACCACCCCAGCGTCCATGGGGTGTTCCGCATCGCGCTGCAGCTCGACGGCGAGGAGATCGTCGACGCAGTCCCGGATATCGGCTACCACCATCGGGGCGCCGAGAAGATGGCCGAACGCCAGACCTGGCACACCTTCATCAACTACACCGACCGCATCGATTACCTGGGCGGGGTGATGAACAACTTCCCCTATGTGCTGGCGGTGGAGAAGCTGGCGGGCATCGAGGTGCCCGACCGGGTGAAGGTCA
The DNA here is from genome assembly GCA_035267985.1 of Gammaproteobacteria bacterium. GTDB lineage: Bacteria > Pseudomonadota > Gammaproteobacteria > DATFLG01 > DATFLG01 > DATFLG01. Next base: position 2,274 of record DATFLG010000224.1, read on the forward strand.
TCCGCATCATGCTGGCCGAGCTGTTCCGCATCGCCAGCCACCTGGTGTTCTACGGCACCTTCGCCCAGGACGTGGGCGCCATGTCCCCGGTGTTCTTCATGTTCACCGACCGTGAGCGCGTGTTCGACATCATCCAGGCCATCTGCGGCGGGCGCATGCATCCGAGCTGGTTCCGCATCGGCGGTGTCGCCCAGGATCTTCCCGACGGATGGGAGCGCCTGGTTCGCGATTTCCTCGACTATTTTCCGCCGCGCCTGGACGAATACGACCGGCTGGTGATGAACAACCGCATTCTCAAGGCCCGCACCCGGCACATCGGCGCCTACAGCACCGCCGAGGCCGTTGAGTGGGGCGTGACGGGGCCGGGTCTGCGGGCCACCGGCTTCGAGTGGGATTTTCGCAAACAACGCCCCTACTCCGGCTACGACCAGTTCGAGTTCGACGTGCCCACCGCGGTCAACGGCGACTGCTACGACCGCTGTGCAGTACGGGTGGAGGAGATGCGCCAGAGCGTGCGCATCATCCGTCAGTGCGTGGACAACATGCCCGCCGGACCCTACAAGTCCAGCCACCCGCTGACCACGCCCCCGCGCAAGGAACGCACCATGCACGACATCGAGACCCTCATCAATCACTTCCTGGGAGTGAGCTGGGGTCCGGTGATCCCCGCCGGAGAGGCCTTCGTTGGCGTGGAAGCCACCAAGGGCAACAACGGCTACTACCTGATCAGCGACGGCGGCACCGCGCCCTACCGGGTTCATATCCGCACGCCATCCTTCCCCCACCTGCAGATGATACCGCTCCTCAGCCGGGGAATGCTGATCGCCGACCTGATCGCCCTGCTGGGCAGCATCGATTTCGTCATGGCCGATGTGGACCGTTGAGGACCGCCATGCTCAGTGAACAGGAAAGCCGGGAAATCGACCAGGAGCGGGCCCTCTACGAGGATCCGCGCGCCGTGCTCATCGATGCACTGAAGACCGTTCAGCGCCACCGGGGATGGGTATCGGACGAGGCGCTGGCCGATCTGTCCGAGCACCTGGGCCTGTCCGTGCATGAGCTCGATGCGGTGGCCACCTTCTACAACCTGATCTTCCGGCGTCCCGTCGGGCGCCATGTGATCCTGGTGTGCGACAGCGTGAGCTGCTTCCTCACGGGCTATGAGAACCTTCGTGAACGGCTCAGCGCGGAGCTCGGCGTGGGCCTGGGGGAGACCACCTCCGACGGGCGCTTCACCCTGCTGCCCATGCCCTGTCTGGGGGCCTGCGATCACGCCCCGGCACTGCTCGTGGACCAGGACCTGCACACCGACCTGCGGCCGGAGACGGTCCGCGAAGTCCTCGACCAATACGACTGACCAGGAATCGGACGGCATGGACACGCCCCTCACACGCAACATACGCGCCGACGGCGAGCCCCTGGACCTGAAGGGTTATGTGGCGGCGGGCGGCTATCGCGCCGCGCGCCGGGCCCTGAAGAGCCTCACCCCCGAGGAAGTGACCGGTATCGTCGCCGACTCCAACCTGCGGGGGCGCGGCGGTGCCGGCTTCCCCACGGGCAAGAAGTGGGGCTTTGTCGATATGAGCGATCAGGCCCGCCATCCCAAGTACCTCATCGCCAATGCCGACGAGATGGAGCCGGGCACATTCAAGGACCGCCTGCTGATGGAGGGCGACCCCCATCAGCTCATCGAAGCGATGATCGTCAGCGCCTACGCCATCGGCGCGCGGTTCGCCTACATCTTCCTGCGGGCCTCGTATTTCCTGGCCGCCCGGCGGCTGCGCGCGGCGATCCGGGAAGCCTACGACAAGGGCTATCTGGGCAACGACATTCTCGGCTCCGGATACGACCTGGACCTGCGCCTGCACGTCAGTGCCGGGCGCTATATCTGCGGCGAGGAAACCGCTCTGCTCACCGCCCTGGAAGGCCGGCGCTCCGTGCCCCGGGCCAAGCCTCCCTATCCCCAGGCTACGGGGCTGTGGGGCCGGCCCACGGTGGTGAACAACGTGGAAACCCTCTGCAACGTACCCCACATCGTCAACAACGGCGCCCGGTGGTTCAAGGCCCTGAGCCGCACCGACGACGGCGGCACCAAGCTCTACGGCATGAGCGGCCGGGTCAACCGTCCGGGGCTGTGGGAACTGCCCATGGGAACGCCGGCCCGGGAGATCCTCGACGAACATGCCGGCGGCATGCGGGCGGGCCTCAGTTTCCGGGCTCTGCAGCCGGGGGGCGGCTCCACCGGGTTTCTGGTGGCCGAGCACCTGGACGTGCCCATGGACTTTTCCTCCATGGCTGAAACCGGCACCCGCATGGGCACCGGCACCATGATCGTGATGGACGACCAGGTCTGTCCGGTGGCGGTGATGCGCAACCTGGAGCATTTCTTCGCCCAGGAGTCCTGCGGCTGGTGCACGCCCTGCCGGGACGGGCTGCCGTTCGTGGAAAAGACCCTGCAGGCCTTCGAGGACGGGGACGGGCGCCGTGAGGACCTGGACCGCCTGGAGCGCTATACCCGGTTTCTCGGCCCGGGCAACACCTATTGTGCCCACGCCCCCGGGGCCATGGAGCCCCTGGGCACGGGCCTGAAGCATTTCCGTGACGAGTTCGAGGAGCACATCCGCCGCGGCGGCTGCCCGTGGAGCGCATGATGGCGACGATCTACGTGGACAATCAGCCCTACGAGGTGAACGCCGACCGGGACCTCCTGGACCAGTGCCTGGGCCTGGGCTTCGATCTGCCCTACTTCTGCTGGCACCCGGCCATGGGATCCGTGGGGGCGTGCCGCCAGTGCGCGGTCAAGCAGTTCAAGGACGAGAACGACGCCCAAGGGCGTATCGTGATGGCGTGCATGACGCCGGCCTCCGAGGGGACGCGGATCTCCATCGACGACCCCGAGGCCCGCGATTTCCGGGCCAGCATCATCGAATGGCTCATGGAGAACCATCCCCATGACTGCCCGGTGTGCGACGAAGGCGGCGAATGCCATCTGCAGGACATGACGGTGATGACCGGGCACACCTACCGCGGCTTCCGCTTCAACAAGCGCACCTTCGCCAACCAGGACCTGGGCCCGTTCATCAACCACGAAATGAACCGCTGCATCACCTGCTACCGCTGCGTGCGGTTCTACCGCGACTATGCCGGCGGGCGCGACCTGCACGCCATGGCCTCCAAGAACCACGTCTACTTCGGCCGTCACGCCGACGGCCCCCTGGAGAGCGAGTTCAGCGGCAATCTGGTGGAGATATGCCCCACCGGCGTGTTCACGGACAAATCCCTGAAGGCCCACTACACCCGAAAGTGGGACCTGCAGACCGCCCCCTCGGTGTGCGCCCACTGCGGTCATGGCTGCAACATCCTGCCGGGCGAGCGCTACGCCAGCGTGCGACGCATACGCAACCGCTACAACGCCCAGGTGAACGGCTATTTCCTGTGTGACCGCGGACGCTACGGCTACGAGTTCGTCAACGGCGAGCACCGGATACGCGAGGCCCGGCTGCGCGAGGACGGGGGCGAACCCCGGCCCGCCCGCCTCGAAGCGGTCATGGAACACATCGGGCTTCCCCTCGGGGACAACCGGGTCTACGGACTGGGCTCGCCCCGGGCGTCCCTGGAGGCGAATTTCGCCCTGCGCACCCTGGTGGGCACCGAGCGATTCTGCGCCGGCACCAGTCCGGGCGACCATCACCTGACAGGGATGATGCTCGACTGCCTGCGCCGGGGACCGGCCCCCTCCGCGACGCTGCCCGAGGTGGAGCAGGCCGACGCCGTGGTGGTGCTGGGGGAGAATGTGCCCGATACCGCGCCGCGCCTCGCGCTGGCCCTGCGCCAGAGCGTGCGCCGCAAGGGCCTCGAGCTCGCCGACCGGCTGGACATTCCGCGCTGGCAGGACTCGGCGGTACGGGAAGTGGCCCAGGGCGAATACTCGCCGGTGTTCGTACTCACGCCGGCGCCCACCCGGCTGGACGACTTCGCCACCGCCCAGCGCCATGCCCCGGAGGATCTGGCCCGGCTGGGCTTCGCCCTGGCCCACGCCCTGGACCCCGACGCCCCGCCGGTCACCGGGCTGTCCGGGGACAGCCAGGCCCTGGTGGAGACCATGGCCGCCGCCCTGGGTGGGGCCCGGCGCCCCCTGGTGGTCAGCGGCACCGGCTGTGGCAGCGAAGCGGTGCTGCAAGCCGCCGCCAACGTGGCCACCGCCCTGGGCCGCGCCAATCCCCAGACCCGGATCTCCCTGGTGGCGCCCCAGTGCAACAGCCTGGGGCTGGCCCTGCTGGACCCCCGGTCCCTGGACACGGCAGTGCAGGCCGCCGAGGCCGGCGAGCTGGACACCCTGGTGGTGCTGGAAACCGATCTGTACCAGTGCCTGCCCCGGGACGCGGCGGCCCGGCTGTTGGAGCGGGCCGGCCATGTGGTGACCGTGGATTGCGTGCACCACGACACGGCCGCCCGGTCGGACGTGGTGCTGCCCGCCGCCGCGTTTCCCGAAGGAGACGGCACCCTGGTCAACAATGAGGGACGGGCTCAGCGCTTCTACCGGACCTGCCTGCCGGGCGGGCCCGTCCAGGAAAGCTGGCGCTGGCTGCAGGCCCTGACGGCGGTGTCCCCCGCCAACGAAGCGGCACACTGGCATGACCTGGACGAAATCACCGCCGCCTGCGCGGCGCTGACCCCGGAGCTGGCGGGCATCACCCGGGCCGCCCCATCGGCGGGATTCCGGCTGGCCGGGCAGCGGGTGCCCCGCCAGCCCCACCGCTACAGCGGGCGTACCGCCATGCATGCCGGACGGACCATGCACGAACCTATGCCTCCCCGGGATCGGGACAGCGCCCTGGCGTTCTCCATGGAAGGCTACCCGGGTGACCCCCCGGGTGCCCTGATCCCCCGCTACTGGGCCCCTGGCTGGAATTCCGTGCAGGCCCTGAACAAGTTCCAGAGCGAAGTGGGCGGTTCCCTGCGTGGCGGGGATCCGGGCGTGCGCCTGCTGGAGCCCCGGGAGCAGGGCACGTTCCATGACGGCATCCCGGACGCCTTCGAGCCGCGCCCGGGACAGTGGCGGATCGTGCCTCTGCACCAGGTGTTTGGAAGCGAAGCACTGAGCGCCCTGTCCCCACCGGTGGCCTCCCGCGCCCCCGCCCCCCACGTCGCGCTTCACCCCGACGACGCCCGATCCCTGGGCGCCGGTGACGGCGCCCTGCTTCGCGTCGGGTGCCTGGACGGGACGCCCCTGCCCCTGTGCCTGGAGCCGTCCCTCCCCCGGGGCGTCGTGGGTGTGCCGGCGGGGCTGCGGGCTATGCCCGGCCCGGTGAGCGGCGACTGGTCGACCCTGGAGGTGGTGGAGCCGTCATGAACGCCGTACTGCTGCCCCTGGTGAACATCGTCGCGGTCCTGGTGGGGGTTCTGCTCCTGAGCGCCGCGCTGATCTGGATCGAGCGCCGCCTGCTCGGTTTCTGGCAGGACCGTCTGGGCCCCAACCGGGTCGGACCGTTCGGCGTCCTCCAGGTGGTGGCCGACATGATCAAGATCTTCACCAAGGAGGACTGGATCCCGCCGTTCGCGGACCGGCCGGTGTTCGTGATCGCACCGGCGGTGGTGGTGGTCACCGGGCTGATGGTGTTCGCGGTGGTCCCCTTCGCTCCCGGCATCGGCGTCGTGGACCTGAACATCGGCCTGCTGTTCTTCCTGGCCATGAGCTCCCTGGCGGCCTACAGCGTGATCCTCGCCGGCTGGGCCTCCAACAGCAAGTATGCCCTGTTCGGCGGCCTGCGGGCCGCCGCCCAGATGTTGAGCTACGAAGTGTTCATGGGACTGTCCCTGATGGGGGTGGTGATGATGGCGGGCTCGTTCAACCTGCGCGAGATCGTCAACGCCCAGCAGGGCCTGTGGTTCTGCGTCCCCCAGCTCCTGGGCTTCGTGGTATTCGTGGTGGCCGGCATCGCCGAGACCCACCGCCTGCCCTTCGATCTGCCGGAGGCCGAGGCGGAGCTGACGGCCGGTTATCACACCGAATATTCGGGCCTCAAGTTCGGTTTGTTCTTCGTGGGCGAATATCTGGGGATCGTGCTGATCTCGACCATGATCACGGTGCTGTTTCTGGGCGGCTGGCACGGTCCGCTGCTGCCGCCCATCGTGTGGTTCGCCCTCAAGACGTTCGCCTTCATGGGGTTCTTCATTCTGCTGCGGGCCGCCCTGCCGCGGCCCCGCTACGACCAGCTCATGAGCTATGGATGGAAGCTCATGCTGCCCCTGTCCCTGTTCAACCTGGCCCTGACCGGCGGCGCCCTGCTCGCCCACGGCGGCCCCTTCTGAGCCGGGAGGAGCGATCACAGGCATGCAAAGCGCGATTCTCAACTCCCTGCAGATCATGGGCCGGTACCTGGCCCGGACCTTTCGCCCCAAGGCGACCGTCCAGTACCCCGACGAGATGCCCCGTATTCCCGCCCGCTGGCGGGGCCGCATCATCCTTTCCCGGGACCCGGACGGCGAGGAGCGCTGCGTGGCCTGCTACCTGTGCGCCGTCGCCTGCCCGGTGGACTGCATCGCCCTGCAGGCCACCGAAGACGAGCACGGCCGGCGCTATCCGGAATTCTTCCGTATCAACTTCTCCCGCTGCATCTTCTGCGGGTTCTGCGAGGAGGCCTGCCCGACCTACGCCATACAGCTCACGCCGGATTTCGAGATGTGCGAGTACGAACGTCACAACCTGGTCTACGAGAAGGAAGACCTGACCATATCGGGACCCGGAAAGTACCACGATTACAACTTCTACCGGGTAGCCGGACTGGCCATCGGCGGCAAGGACAAGGGCGAAGCCGAACACGAGGACCCGCCCGTCGATCCGCGCAGTCTCATGCCCTGACAGGAGTCCCGGGATGAACGCCACCTTCTACGTCGCCTCCACCGTCGCCGTGCTGGCCACCCTGCTGGTGATCACGCGCACCCAGGCCGTCCACGCGCTGCTCTACCTGGTGGTCTCCCTGCTGGCGGTGGCGCTGGTGTTCTACACCCTGGGCGCGCCGTTCGCGGCGGCGCTGGAGGCGATCATCTACGCCGGCGCGATCGTGGTGCTGTTCGTCTTCGTGGTCATGGTGCTCAACGTCGGAGGGGACGCGGCCCGCCGGGAACGGGCCTGGCTGGCGCCGGGGGCCTGGGTGGGACCCGGCGTGCTGTGCGCGGTGCTGCTCGCCGAGCTCCTCTACATCCTCTACGCCGGCACCCCGGGGACCACGGGGCTGCACCCCGTGGCCTCCCAGCAGGTGGGAGCGGCCCTGTTCGGGCCCTATGTCCTGGCGGTGGAGCTGGCTTCCATGCTGCTGCTGGCCGCTCTGGTGGGCGCCCATCACCTGGGGCGCAGGGAACACCTGGAACGCTGAACGCGAGGGAACACCCATGCCCGTAGCCCATCTGCCCATCAACCACGCCCTGCTGCTGGCCTCGGTCCTGTTCGTGCTGGGCCTGCTGGGGGTGCTGGTGCGGCGCAACGTGATCTTCATCCTGGTCTGCATCGAGATCATGCTGAACGCGGCGGGCGTCGCTTTCGTCGCCGCCGGCAGCCGCTGGCAGCAGGCCGACGGCCAGATCATGTTCATCCTCATCCTGACCCTGGCGGCCGCCGAGGTGGCCGTGGGTCTGGCGCTGATCCTTCAGTTCTACCACCGGTTCCGCAGCCTGGACGCGGATGCCGCCAGCGACATGGAAGGCTGAGATGGCACAGCTTCTCTGGCTGGTTCCACTGCTGCCCCTGCTCGGATTCACGGCACTGGCGCTCACCGGGGGGCACCTGGGGCGCCGGGCCGTGGCCTGGATCGGGGCGGGCTCGGTGGGGCTGTCGGCGGCGCTGGCCCTGTGGATCGCGGCCGGTTTCCTGCTGCACCCCCCGGCCGGGCACGCCTATACCCTGACGGCCTGGCAGTGGATGGCGGTGGAGGGGTTCACACCCACCATAGGGTTCTACCTGGACCCGCTGTCGGTGGTCATGATGCTGGTGGTCACCTTCGTGGGGTTTCTGATCCACCTGTATTCCACCGAATTCATGGCCGGGGACCCGGGCTACAGCCGGTTCTTCGCCTATCTCAATCTGTTCGTCGCCTCCATGCTGGCCCTGGTATTGGCGGACAACCTGTTGTTCCTTTACCTGGGCTGGGAAGGCGTGGGGCTGTGCAGCTACCTGCTGATCGGCTTCTGGTATGACGATCCGGACAACGGCCGGGCGGCTCGCAAGGCGTTCGTGGTGACCCGCATCGGGGATGTGGCCTTCACGGTGGGGCTGTTCGTGCTCTTCACCCATCTGGGGACCCTGGACATCCAGCCCCTGATGGCTCAGGCCGCCGCCCAGTGGCCGGCGGGCTCGGCCCTGGCCACCACCGCCGCCTTCCTGCTGCTGGGAGGCGCCGTGGGCAAATCCGCCCAACTCCCGCTCCAGACCTGGCTGCCCGACGCCATGGCCGGCCCCACCCCCGTCAGCGCCCTGATCCATGCGGCCACCATGGTCACCGCCGGGGTGTACCTGATCGCCCGCACCCATGTGCTGTTCGCGCTGGCCCCCGCCGCCCAGCTGGCGGTGGCGGTCGTGGGCGCCGCCACCCTGTTGCTGGCGGGCTTCAGCGCCCTGACCCAGTGGGACATCAAGCGCATCCTGGCCTATTCCACCATCAGCCAGATCGGCTACATGTTTCTCGCCCTGGGCGTCGGCGCCTGGGCCGTGGCCATCTTCCATCTCATGATCCACGCCTTCTTCAAGGCGCTGCTGTTCCTGTCGGCGGGCGTGGTGATCCACGCCCTGGACGACGAGCACAACATCTTCCGGATGGGCGGCCTGCGCCGCACCCTGCCCGCCGCCTTCTGGCCGTTTCTCATCGGCGGTCTGGCCCTGTCGGCGGTCCCGTTCATTTCCGCCGGCTTCTACAGCAAGGACCTGATCATTTTCGATGCCTGGTCCTCGGCTTCGGGCAGCCCCTGGCTGTGGGCAGCAGCCTGGGTCGGGGCGCTGATGACCAGCATGTACACGTTCCGGCTGATCTTCATCGCCTTCTTCGGGGAGCCCCGCACCCAGGTGACCCGCCGTCCGGGAACCCGCGTCATGATTCCCCTGGTGATCCTGTCGGTGCTGTCGGTCATCGGCGGCTGCCTGGAACTGCCGGCCTACATGGGCAACGTGCACCTGTTCACCGGTTTCCTGCACCTTTCCCTGCCGGCGGTCCACGCCCTGGCCGGCGACGCCACGGAAACCGCCCTGGAGCTGCTCAGCGCCGCCGCGTCCCTGGGGGGCATCTATCTCGCCTATGTGCTGTTCCTGCGCAACCCGCACTGGCTGCGCAACCTGGCGAGCCAGGGCACGGGTGCGGCCCTGCACCGGTTCTGGTTCGGGGACTGGGCCATGGACTGGCTCTATGACCGCCTGGCGGTGCGCCCCTACTACTGGTTCGCCCGCGTCAATCGCGGAGACGTGGTGGACGCCTTCTACCGCGGGCTGGCCCTGCTCAGCCAGGCCCTGCACGAGGTCCTGAGCGAGACCCAGACCGGGACCCTGCGCCGGTACGCCCTGGGCATGACAGTGGGCTCGCTGATCGTTCTTTCAATCGCGGTGTTCGTATGATTCTGCTCTGGCTCATCCTGGTGTTGCTGATCGGCGGCCTGCTCGCCTGGCTGGCCGGACCCCGCCATCCTCTGTGGTCGCGCTGGGTGTCCCTGGCCAGCCTCGGCGTGGACCTGGCCCTTGCCCTGGCGCTCTGGGTCGAGGCTCCCGGCGGCGTGGACCTGTCCCGGGGCGGCCCCTGGGTGGCAACTCTGACGTGGAGCTGGATCCCCACCTTCGGCATCAATTTCCACCTGGCCGCCGACGGCCTGAGCATCCTGATGACCATGCTGACCCTGGTGCTGGGCATCGCCTCCGTGCTGGCCTCCTGGACGGAGATCCGCGAACGGGTGGGATTCTTCCATTTCAACCTGCTGTGGTCCCTGGCCGGCACCCTGGGGGTCTTTCTCGCCTTCGACCTGTTCCTGTTCTTCTTCTTCTGGGAAGTGATGCTGGTACCCATGTACTTCCTCATTGCCCTCTGGGGACACGAACGGCGCATCTACGCGGCCATCAAGTTCTTCCTGTTCACCCAGGGCAGCGGCCTGTTCATGCTCATCGCCATCCTCGGGCTGGTATTCGCCCACCACAGCGCCACGGGCACCTACACCTTCGACTATTTCGATCTGCTGGGCACCCGCCTGGCCCCGCACCTGGCCATGTGGCTCATGCTGGGCTTCTTCTTCGCCTTCGCCGTGAAGCTGCCGGCGGTGCCGTTCCATACCTGGCTGCCCGACGCCCATACCGAGGCGCCCACCGCCGGCAGCGTGATTCTCGCCGGGGTGCTGCTCAAGACCGGGGCCTACGGATTGATCCGCTTCGTGGTGCCCCTGTTCCCGGAGGCGGCCCACCGTTTCGCCCCCGTAGCCATGGCCCTGGGCGTGGTGGGCATCCTCTACGGCGCCATGCTGGCCTTCGCCCAGCGCGACCTCAAGCGCCTGGTCGCCTACAGCAGCATCAGCCACCTGGGTTTCGTCCTGCTGGGGGTGTTCGCCTGGAATCTGCTCGCCCTCCAGGGCGCGGTGATGCAGATGGTCGCCCACGGCCTGACCACCGGGGCCCTGTTCATCATGGTGGGCGCCATCCAGGAACGCCTGCACACCCGGGACATGGGCCGCATGGGGGCGCTGTGGCACGCCATGCCCCGCATGGGCGCCGTGGGCCTGTTCTTGGCCGTCGCCTCCCTGGGCCTGCCCGGGCTGGCCAATTTCGTCGGTGAGTTCCTGACGCTGCTGGGCAGCTACCGGGTCAGCGTCCCGCTCACCGTGACGGCCACCGTGGGCCTGGTGGCGGCCACGGTGTACGCCCTGATCCTGGTGCAGAAGGTCTTCCACGGCCGCCCCCGGGAACACTGGGAGGCAGCGGATCTCGGCGCGCGCGCCATGGCGGTGATGCTGACCCTCATCGCCCTGGTGGTCTGGCTCGGGGTCTATCCCCAGCCGGTGCTCAACACGGCGCATCCCGCCCTGTCGGCGGCCCTGACACCGCCGGCCCGGGTCGCCCTGTCCACAGGAGCCGCCCCGTGAGCGCCCCGGATCTCATCGCCCTGCTGCCCCTGATCGTCCTCACCGCCACGGCGGTCGCGGTGATGCTGGTGGCCGCGTTCCGGCGCCGGCACGCGCTGGTGGCGGGACTGACCCTGGCGGGGCTGCTGGGCACGCTCGCGGCCCTGTTCGCCGCCGCCGGGGTGGCGCCCCGGGGCGTGACACCCCTGCTGGTGGTGGACGGCTATACGCTGTTCTACAGCGGGCTGATCCTGGCGGCTGCAGCGGTGGTCACGGTGCTCACCTACGGGTACCTGGATCGGCAGCCCGGGCGGCGCGAGGAGATGTACGTCCTGCTTCTGGCTGCCACCCTGGGCGCCGTGGTGCTGGTGGCCAGCCGCCATTTCGCCAGCTTCTTCCTGGGCATGGAGCTGCTCAGCGTGTCCCTGTTCGCCATGATCGCCTATCCCCTGGGCCGCAGGCGGTCCCTGGAAGCCTCCCTGAAGTACCTGATCCTGGCCGGCGTGGCCTCCGCCCTGCTCCTGTTCGGCATGGCGCTGGTGTACAACCAGCTGGGCACCCTGGCCTTTCCCGCCCTGGGCGCGCTTCTGGCATCTTTCAGAGCGGCCGACAATCTCTACCTGCTGGCCGGGATCGCCCTCGTGACGGTGGGGATAGGCTTCAAGATCTCCCTGGTGCCGTTCCATCTGTGGACGCCGGATGTCTACGAGGGCGCCCCCGCCCCGGTGACCGCCTACCTGGCCACGGTATCCAAGGGGGCGATGTTCGCCCTGCTGCTGCGCTACTTCCTCCACACGGGCGCCTACGGCGCACCGGCGCTGATGGTGATGTTCGCGGTCCTCGCCATCGCCTCCATGCTGGCGGGCAACCTGCTGGCTCTGCTGCAGAACAACGTCAAACGCATCCTGGCCTATTCCTCCATCGCCCACATGGGCTATCTGCTGGTGGCCTTCATGGCCGGCGGGGTCCTGGGCGTGGTGGCGGTGAGCTACTACCTCGCGGCCTATTTCGTGATGACCCTGGGGGCGTTCGGCGTGGTCAGCGTGCTCTCCGGCCCCGGCGGCGAGGCCGACACCGACCATATCAGCGATTACCAGGGCCTGTTCTGGCGCCGCCCCTGGCTGGCGGGCGTGTTCACGGTCATGCTCCTGGCCCTGGCGGGCGTGCCCCTGACGATGGGCTTCGTGGGCAAGTTCTACGCCCTGGCCGCCGGCGTGGGCGCCGCCCTGTGGTGGCCGGTGATCGTCCTGGCGGTGGGCAGCGTGATCGGGCTGTTCTACTACCTGCGCATCATCGTGGCCCTGTTCCAGGCCGCGCCCCGGCAGGCCACCACCGGCACCACCCGGGCGCAGATCACCCCCGTACCCCTGGGCGGCGGCCTGGCCCTGCTGGCCCTGACCGCAGTGCTGGTGTGGCTCGGCATCTTTCCGGCCTACCTGGTGGACTTCATTCATGCCACCGCGGCGGCCGTGCTGTGAACCGCCGGGGAACCTCCGCACCGGTCGATCAGGCGGATGACCACCAGGCGCCAACAGGCGGGGCAGCGCAGCTTACAGAGGGTGGCCGAGCATTGTGAGCGCCCTGTGCACTGCCGAGAGCGCCGCTTCAGCGGTCTGTGCAGAGGTGCCCTAGACGGCGGACCGGGCCACCAGCACATCGCACCGGGCGTGGTTGAGAATGCCCGCGGCAGTGGAACCGAGCAGGCCCGTGACCGTCTCGGCCGCCCCGGCTCCCACGACGATCAGGTCCACGTCATGCTGCTCGGCGTAGGCCAGCACCTCGTGCTTGGCGGAGTACAAGCTGGTGACCACCTGGCAGTCGATGCGGTCCATGTCCAGCGCCTGGCCCAGCGCCTCCAGACGCGAGCGGCTGCGTCGCAGCAGATAGGCCTTGGGATCCTCGTTCTCCGGCGCAATGGCGCCGACAGGCAGGTCTTCGGGAAAATGTTCGATCACGTGCAGCAGTGTCAGGCGCGCCCGAGAGCGTTGTGCCAGATCCGCCGCCCGCCGGGCCACGGACTCCCCCGCGGGAGACAGGTCGCTGGCAAGCAGGATATGTCTGTAAGCCGGCATGGACTTTCCTCCCTGACGTTATGCGAGCTTCCCGACTAAGGATAGAAGCTGGCCGAACGCTGCGCGCAGGTCCACGGTTCCCTCAGCGCCGGCCTGCAGAACCCGTGTCCGAATCCCCGGCCGCCGCGGCCCCGTGGAATTTTCAGATAGGTTCTAGACTTCTGAAGACCACTGTCGCGTCCACGGCCCGCGCCCCCGCGGGCCCCGTTCAAGGAGGTCTCCCATGGCAACGGATGACGCCGCCCGCTACGACGCCCTCGTGATCGGTACCGGCCAGGGGGGGCCGCCCCTGGCCGCGAGCCTTGCCGGCGCCGGCTACCGCACCGCCATTGTCGAGCGTGACCAGGTCGGGGGCAGCTGCGTAAACACCGGCTGCACCCCCACCAAGACCCTGATCGCCAGCGGGCGCGTGGCGTACCAGGCCCGCCGCGCCCCCCTCTACGGCATCGGCACGGAACCGGTCCGGGTGCACATGCACCAGGTGCGCCAGCGCAAGCGGGACATGGTGGAACAATTCCGCTCCGGGGCCCGGCACGGGCTCGAGCGCGCCGAGAACCTTGATCTGATCATGGGGGAGGCGCGGTTCAGCGCCCCGGACACCGTCGACGTGGATCTGCACGCCGGGGGGAGGCGCACCCTGCGCGCGCCGTTGATCGTTGTCGACACCGGCACCCGGCCGGCGGTGCCCGGGGTACCCGGGCTCGATGCGGTGCCTTTTCTGGACTCCACCTCCATCCAGGAGCTGGAGGCGGTGCCCGAGCACCTGCTGGTGCTGGGCGGCGGCTACGTGGGCCTGGAATTCGCTCAGCTGTTCCGGCGCCTGGGCAGCGCGGTGACCATCATCCAGCGCGATGAGCAGCTGGCCCCCCGGGAGTCCCCCGACGTGGCCGGGGAGCTCACCCGCCTGCTGCGCGAGGACGGCATCGAGGTGCTGTTGCACACCGACGCCACCGGCGTGGAGCCGACGGCCCCGGGCGTCGCCCTGGGCGTTGACGGCCCCGGCGGCGCGCGTCGCCTGACGGGCTCCCACCTGCTGGTCGCCGTGGGCCGTTCACCCAACACCGAGGCCCTGGACCTGCCGGCGGCCGGGGTGGAAACCGATGCCCGGGGCTTCATCCGGGTCAACGACCAGCTGGTCACCAGCGTCCCCGGCATCCGGGCCCTGGGGGACGTGACCGGCGCACCCCAATTCACCCATGTCGCCTACGACCACTTCCGGATTCTGCGGACCAACCTGCTGGAAGACGGCGCCGCGTCCACCCGCCACCGGCCGGTACCCTATACCATTTTCACCGACCCCCAGCTCGGCCGCACAGGCCTGACCGAGCGCCAGGCCCGCGCCGAAGGTCGGCGCATCCGGGTGGCCCGGCTGCCCATGTCCGCGGTGGCGCGGGCTCTGGAGACCGATCACACCCGGGGATTCATGAAGGCGGTGGTGGACGCCGACAGCGACCGCATTCTGGGCTGCGCCATTCTCGGCGAGCAGGGCGGCGAGGTGATGTCCATGATCCAGATCGCCATGATGGGCGACCTGCCCTATACGGCACTGCGGGACGGGGTGTTCGC